>CALEGL010000146.1 GCA_937876495.1 uncultured Bifidobacterium sp. | reverse complement strand
CCGGTACCGCGAGGCAGTATCCGGGGGAGGGGACCGGGATGTGCGAGCCGTCTGCCCGCCAGAAGGAAACGACGGGAGCGGCGAGGGCCGGAGTCGGAACACGGCGGCGGACTGCCCGGACGGACGGCAGACGCGAAGGTACGCGTTCCATGACCATCACGGTATCGACCGACGGATCGGCTCTGGCCAATCCCCAGGGACCCGTGGGCTGGGCCTGGGCGGACCATGGAACGCCCTCCGGCGACGAGCACGCCCATACGGGCGACCATGACGCCGGAGGCGCGACGAACGGCACCAACCAGATCGGCGAGCTGTGCGCGGTCCTCGAGGCCCTGCGAGCGCATCCCGGGGACGAGCCACTCGTCATCGAAACGGATTCGCAGTACGCCATCAACTGCTCGACGACCTGGGTGCGCGGCTGGAAGCGGAAGGGCTGGAGGAACAGCCAAGGCAAGCCGGTGAAGAATGCGCCCCTCATCAAGGCCATCGACGCCGCCATCGCCCACCGCCCGGGACCGGTGAGCTTCCGATGGGTCAAGGGACATGCCGGCAACGCCGGGAACGAGAAGGTCGACGATCTGGCCCACACCTACGCCGGAGACTGCCGGGACGGTGTGCGCGACGGATACCTTCCGCGCGAGGGATGGCAGTCGCTGATGGCATCCGACTATGCGAGGGGGCTTGACGTCCCCTCCGACGCCCGACTGCTTCTTGACGGCGCGATCACGGACCGGGAGTATCATCTCGGACGGGGAGAAGGGCCCGCTGAGGATGCCGTGGCATCGGTCGCGGAACGTCGTTCCGGGCGCCCGCCGATGTCCGCCGACGAGCCGGAGAGCACAGGCGCCGGCACGGCGGTCGCCGCTCCCGCCGATGGGACGCCGGGACCCACGCGTCCCTCCGGCGACGCCCGTTCCTCGGCCTCCGCTGGGGATGCCGCCGGCCTCACCGTCTCGGGAACGCTGCGCTTCAGTCCTCCGCCCTCCAGCAGCCCCAGCTTCGACGGCAGACCCCGCCGCATCAGTGGCATGCTGCACGTCGAGGGAATCGTGGCCCCCGATGGCACGCTGACGCTCAAGGCGGCCCCCTTCGACATCTCCTAGGTCAATCAGGCCAATTCTCCAGGGGAATCCCCTCCTTCATATTCCTCCTTCCTCTTCTCTTTCCCCCCACCGCTCCTCCCCATCGGACCTGTCGAATCATGGCCGGCCGTTGATCCGACCACGTCAGAGGGTTCGGCGACTGGCCGTTCCGGCGTCCCCTGCCTCTAGGATGGGTTCCGGAACCCGTCGGGGAACAGCCGTCGGGAGACCATTCGCAGACATGACGGACGAAGGAGAACGATGGACAAGGTACAGCAGGACGCTCTGAAGAAGGCGGCGGGCATCGAGGCGGCGAAGATCGTGGAGAACGGCATGATCGCGGGCCTGGGAACGGGTTCCACCGTCCGGTTCCTCGTCGACGAGCTCGGCCGCCGCGTCAAGGAGGAGGGGCTGAGCTTCACCGGCGTCACGACGTCCCGCCGCACCCAGCAGCAGGCGGAATCCTATGGCATCCGCATCGTCGACATCGATGACGTCGACCACATCGACGTGACCATCGACGGAGCCGACGAGGTCGACGCGAACTTCAACGGCATCAAGGGCGGCGGAGCCGCGCTGCTGTGGGAGAAGATCGTCGCCACCAACTCCAGGCGCGTGGTGTGGATCGTCGACGAGTCGAAGGTCGTCGACGTGATCGGCAGGTTCCCCCTGCCCGTGGAGGTCATCCCCTTCGGGGCCGGACACGTCATCCGCCGCTTCGAGGAGCGGGGGTACAAGCCCGTCCTGCGCAAGGACGCCGAGGGCCGCGAGGTGCGCACCGACGAGAACAACTTCGTCGTCGACCTGCATCTGGGCCGCATCGACCATCCGCAGGAGCTCGCCCAGGATCTCATCACCACCGTCGGCGTCGTGGAGCACGGGCTGTTCCTCAACATGGTCGACGAGGTCATCGTCGGCGATCCACAGGGGCCGCGCATCCTGACGAATCCGAACAAGTGAGCGATCCCCGCACGGTCTGAGGCGTGGGTCGCGGCGACGATGCCGCAGGACCCACGCCCCGACGCGAACGCCTCATACATATCTCATATAAATGGAGAGGCCCCGCGACGCGTTGGCGTCCGAGGCCTCTCCTCTATTCGCGAAACAGCACTACTTGCGCTGATGGCGGGTCTTGCGCAGCAGCTTGCGATGCTTCTTCTTGCTCATCCGCTTGCGGCGCTTCTTGATGACGGAACCCATCCGAAGCCTCCATTCCTATCTATCCGAAAGACTGCAACTCGCCCAATACTACACGGGTGAAGGGACGAGGACGGCCCGGCGTCGTCACGTCGAACCCTCGACCCGCGCCCATGGGCCCGTGGGCGGCGCGCCTACAGCGGGAACTTCTGGTAGAAGCGAGTCACGGAGGTCCTGACGCCGGTCGCCTCGAAGACGGCCGTGTCGTTCTGCCACACGGCGACCGCATTCTTCGAATCGGAGGAGTCCTCCCTGACGACATAGCTTCCCGTCGTCGTTCCCGACACCTTGACGTTGCCGGCGGCCAGCTCCGTTCCCGTCAGGGCGTTTGTCAGCGAATCGTACTCGGACTTCGCCGAGTCCGAAGTCGACCACTGCGCCACGATCAGCGTGACATCGGCCGAGTCCGTCCCGGTGGAATAGGTGAGCGTGTATTCCTCCAGAGGCGAGGACGACGTCCAGTTTGCACTGGGCGATGCTTCGGTACGTGCGAAGTTGAGCACGCTGTCCGGCATGGCCTTGAGCAGCGAGGTGGCATCCGTGGGCAGGGAGGAGGGCGAGATCGTCGGCTTGGTCGGTTCAGGGGAGGAACTCGTCGCCCCCGTAGACGATGCGGACGAGGACGATGAGGCCGAGGACGATGAGGCCGAGGACGATGACGATCTCAACGCCCATCCCGGCCAGATGAAGGCGGACAGAAGCGCAAGCACGATGATGACGGCGACGACCGAGACGACCACCGTCAGCTTGTCATGCGATGTGCCGGACGGTGCGGATGTATGCGACATATCGCTGATTCTTACACATGCGTATGACCCTCGCGTATGAGTCGGGCGTGCGACGGCCTATGGCGCACGTCGGCCATCGGGAAGCAGGACCTCCCATGCGCGGGCGTCGTGGCATTGGGGTGCGGCTCCGCGCAGGTCACGACACGACTGCGCATGCGCATTGTCGCCGAACGAGAAGTCGCCGAGCGCCCGGGCACGACTCCTCATCCGCGGCATGCGTCTCCGTCCCGCGCGAAATACGACCGGAACCATGGCGCGGAACCACCCGCCCGCGTGAATCCCCGGCGTTGTCAGGGAAGACCTCTAGGGTCAGGGCCATGGCGAAGACGACCCGTCTGCACTTCCTCTGCTCCGAATGCGGGTGGAGCGGCCCCCAGTGGTACGGCCGATGCCCCTCCTGCGGACAGTGGGGCACCATCGCCGAATTCCGCGAACCGGCCGCTCCTGTCACGGCCACATCGCGGACGACTCTGTCACGGCATGGCATGAATCTTCCTCATCCAATCTCCACTCCCATCACCGATGTGGAGACCCGGCCCGCGGACCGGATCCCCACGGGCTTCTCCGAATTCGACCGCGTGCTCGGAGGCGGGATAGTCCTCGGCTCGGTCGTGCTGGTGGCCGGTGAGCCAGGAATCGGCAAGTCCACGCTTCTGCTCGAGACGGCAGGGTACGTCGCCCGCCATCATCCGCAGGGATGCGTGCTCTATGTCTCCGGCGAGGAGTCACCCGCCCAGGTGAGGATGCGCGCCTCCCGCATAGGAGCCGTCATCCCCAACCTCCTGCTGCTGTCGACGACCGACCTGTCGGACGCGCTCGGGGCCATGGCCGACCGCCATCCCGCGCTGACCATCATCGACTCCATCCAGACCATCTCCTCCGCCGACGTCACGGCGGTCACGGGAGGGGCAACTCAGGTGAGGGCGGTCACCGCGGCCCTCGTCGACACGGCCAAGGGACTCGACTCCCCCGTCCTGCTCGTCGGCCACGTCACCAAGGACGGGGCCGTGGCCGGACCGCGCACCCTCGAGCATCTCGTCGACGTCGTCTGCCAGTTCGAAGGGGATCCACAGACCGCTCTGCGTCTTCTGCGGGCGGTGAAGAACCGCTTCGGCCCCACGGACGAGGTGGGATGCTTCGACATGGCCGGGGAGGGCATCGCCGAGGTGACGGACCCCTCGGGGCTTTTCCTGTCGGACTCCCAGGACGCCTCCGATGGCTCCTGCGTGACGTTCACGGTGGACGGCAACCGCAGCCTGCCCATCGAGATCCAGTCGCTGGTGACCACCTCGGTGCTTCCCGCCCCCCGTCGCGCGACAAGCGGGATTGACCCGAACAGGCTGGCGATGCTGACGGCCGTGCTCTACCGTCACGGGCATCTCAATCTTCTGACGAAGGACCTCTACGTCTCGACGATCGCGGGCGGTCTGGCGAGGGAACCGGCATCGGATCTCGCCATCGTCGCCTCCCTGGCGAGCGCGGCGACCGGGCGGGTGATTCCCCGGACCACATGCGCCATCGGCGAGATCTCGCTGGCGGGTCAGGTCCGTCCCGTCCCCCGGCTGGACCGGAGGCTGTCCGAGGCAGCGCGGCCGGGGTTCCCGACGGCCGGCGTGCCGGCCGGGGCGCCGAGGCCCGATGGCTGCCGGCTCCGCCCCGGGCCCCGCGCGCGCCCAGCGGGGGCCGCGCCCCCCGCCACACCCGCGCCGGGCATGCGGCTCGGCGGGCGCCCACCGGACCTGGACGAGCGGCGCGCCGTGCGCC
>CALEGL010000145.1 GCA_937876495.1 uncultured Bifidobacterium sp. | reverse complement strand
TACCTGTTCCACTCGGTGCCGACCGATGCGAACGGGGACTACATCGCCTCCGAGGCGGCCAAGCTCGGCAGACCGGCGTCGCACGGCTGCGTACGGCTGAGCGTCGACGACGCGAAGTGGTTCTACGAGCAGATTCCGGACGGCACACCGGTGCATATTGGGTAGCCGCTGATTTGTCGGATTCGGGGTGGGGCCCGGTGGATTCCAGAGCGTGGAACGGTGCATGGCACCTCCTCCTTCGCGACGGCGAGCCTCTCGGCGTCCGTCGCATGGACCTTGTCGCCGTATGCGGATGCGGACATGTCTGTCTCCAATCCCTGATGCTGCTTCGTGCTGCCTCGTATGTCGCGCTGTTTCGTATTGTCGTTTCTCGTATTGCCCTGTATCACCCGGTGTTGCTCGGTTATGTCCGTTCCTCGAGCTTCACCTTGTCGGACTGTGACTTCCGGCGAGCGCCGTCGAGGGCCGATGCCCTCCTCGGATGGTTTCTCCTGTCGGCTCTGTCGGCGGCATTCAGAGAGATCTGCGTCCTAGTCTTTCGCGTCCATGGAGTCCATGCCCGCCGGAGTGACAACCTTCCTGCCGAGAGGACCATCGAGCTCGGCCATAGCCGTCTGGAGGAGGGACGGGACCACGTTGCCGCGCAGACAACGTTGCCGCGCAGACCGAACGCGGCACGCCCCGGCACAAGCGGCGAGAGCCCTTCGCGCGGGCCCCATGTCGGCAGGAGTCCGTGGGCGATGGGCGATGCCTCCGAGGACGTTGCCGATGACGATCGCAATGACGGCCTGTCCGAAATTGAGTTCGAAATAGGCGACTGCGATCATGCCGAGGAAGACGGTCGCGAATTCGAAGTTCGGCGCGCTCCAGATGAAAAGCAGCTGCCAGGGGCTGCCATGACGGTGTTCGTCGGGAATCGCTTCGATTCCGCCAGGCCCGATGGCTGTGGAATGGTATTCGGTACCTGCAATGCCGGCGGCGTCCAATGTGGAAGCGGCCGCTACTGCGCCGGCGGTGGCTTCGCCGACTGAAATCCGCACGCCTGTCGTAACGCACCGACCAGGGTTCCTATGTGTTTGCGGATGAGTTCATGGGTGTGGGAAAAGGCATCTTTTACAGAATTTGCGTGGCTGGCATGCGCATCATCGTCGTTGCCGCGAATTCGCGAAAAACCGTCAGGGTGGGAACTGAATCATCCCGTGCGAATCCCCGTCACGCCGTGACGAGCGTTGCTCCGGCCTTTTCGAGCTCCTCGAGGGCGGCCTTGGACGTGGCGGGCGCGACGCCGGCGACGAGGTCGGTGAGGATGCGCACGCGGCGTCCCGATCGGAGGGCGCCGAGCGCGGAGGCGCGTACGCAGTAGTCGGTGGCAATGCCCGCCACGTCCACGTCGGTGACGTGGTAGGCATCGAGCACCTGGGGGAAGGGACGGCCGGAGTCGTCGGTGCCTTCGAAGATCGAATAGGCGGGGACGTTCTGCCCCTTGCGGATGTGCACGTCGATGAGCGAGGCGTCGAGGCCGGGGTCGTAGTCGGCGCCGGGCGTGCCGGCGATGCAGTGGACGGGCCAGGTGTCGACGTAGTCGGGCCTGTCAGGCGGCAGGGCGATGTGGCCGCCGTTGGTGCTGCCCGCGGTGTGCCAGTCGCGGCTGGCGAAGACCACGTCGTAGTCGTTTTTGTGGGCCTTGAGGTAGGTGGTGATGCCCGCGGCGACCGCGTCGCCGCCGGTCACGCCGAGCGCGCCGCCCTCGGTGAAGTCGTTCTGCACGTCGATGATGAAAAGCGCCCTGGTCATGAGGCCAGTGTAGGCGGGGGAGCGGGGCGCGTCGGTGTCGGGTCTGTTAATTCGGGGGCTTGCGGATTCGACGCCAAACGTTTCGAGGGCCAAATGTATTGCGTGTCAAGATTGAGATTTTTACCTGTTACCGCGCCGAATGGAGATGAATGCGCGCTGATGTTCGGGAATCGTGTGCGCACCGGACTAGCCGATATCGTTTCACTTATTCGAGCCTTGTAATTGATTTCCGATTCCTCTCGGATTGTGCTCATCTCTCGATATCCGCTATTCCTTTCTGCCCTCCTCATGCAGCCGCTTCGTCGCTGCAGGGTCATCGCGCACGGCGCTCGCCGGGTATTTGCGCTTCGTCCGTTCGAGCTTGTCGAGGATGATGTCGTCCATGTCCGCGCCGAGGCGGTCGGCCATCATGATGCAGTAGGTGAGCACGTCGGCGAGCTCGTCGCGAATCTCCTGGGGTTCCGCCGGCGGGTATCCCGCTTCTCCGGAGCTTCCGGGAGTCCACTGGAAGCATTCGAGGAGCTCGCCGGCCTCGATGCTGATGGATTTGGCGAGATTCTCCGGGGTGTGGAATCCGTCCCAGTCGCGTTCGGCGGAGAAGCGTCGGATGGCTTCGATGGTGGAGTCGCTGATCATGGTTACGAGGGTAGACCCGGCGTCGAAAAGCCGAGGTTGGAAAGCCGGCGCGATAATGGGTGTATGGAGCATGGGGTCGGCGAGCCAATCATCATCAGGATGCCGTATGGCGATTATCGGGGCAGCGATTTCGAACGGACGGTCCACGACGGTCTTCTCCGAAGGGGATTCGTTCCCGTGTTCGCGGATACCGCGGATACTGCAGACACCGTGGATTCCACTGAACTCACGGGTGGCGTGGATTCCACGGATGGTGTGGATGTCGAATCCAATGATGAATTCGCCGACGAAGACGAGAGTCCGGACTTCCATCGCGAGAGGAACCACCATGGAGCTGACGACAATGGCGGCCACGATTCCGGATCGGATGTCGTCTCGATTCCGTCTGGTGCGGTCCCGTCTGATTTCGTATCATCGTCCTTGGAACGGATGCTTCTGCGGCTCATCCTCAGGTATCCGACGGTGTACGTCGTCTACCACGGTTCAAGGAACGTTCATTCTGGCAGACCCGAGTACACCGTCTACGTCGGGGAGACCAACGACATCGTCCATCGCACGTTCCAGCATCTGCACGCCGACCCGAACGTCAGGGATGACTGGCGTGATGTCGCCCGAGCCGTGCAGACCCGGCACGACTCCTACAGCCAGTACGTCATAGGCCATCCCAAGTTCAACAAGTCGCTCACGCTGGACGTCGAGAACCGTCTCATGCATTACATGTCCAGCGCGGATTCGGTGAAGCGGCTCAACAACCGGCGGACCAACGCCCAGGGGGATTACTACACCTCCGACGAGTTCGACGCGATCTTCTCGCGCATCTGGCTTGATCTGCACAAGGATGACCCCGAACTGTTTCCCGCCGAGGAGATCATCCAGGATTCGGCCCTGTTCAAGGCCTCGCCCTTCCACAGGCTGAGCCCCGAACAGCTGGAGGCGGAGGAGGAGATTCTCACGGCCGTCATGCGGTTGATGCGGACGGACTCCTCCGCGTCCGAACCCGATGCATCCGAATTCCAACGGAATGCCTCCTTGCCGAATGTCTCCCTGCCGAACGCTTCGGAGGAATCCACAAGCACGGCAAATAATGAAGCACATAATGACGAAGAGGAGACGCGGCGGCCTGAAGCCCGGTCGGAAGCCAAAGCCGGGGAAGAGAACAAAAGCGAAGCCATGCCCACCCTGTTCGTGGTGCAGGGGGCCGCGGGCACCGGCAAGACGGTTCTGCTGAGTCATCTGTTCTACCGTCTCGTCACCGAACTCGAGGCGAACCGACCGCGGCGCGGAGAATCGGCTCCCGAGGACGCCGAGGACCGTTCCGAGGACAAGGCTTCGGAGAAGCTCGGAGGAGACGCCCTGTCGGCGTTCATCCTCGTCAACCACAACGAGCAGCTGAACGTCTACAACCAGATTGCCCTGAAGCTTGGTCTTCAGAAGAAAAGAGGCGAGGTCGTCCTCAAGCCGACGCCGTTCATCAACCGATTCAGCGAGACCACGGAATCCGGGCGTGCGATACCCGACAAGCCCAAGGGCCGGGCCGACATCGTGCTCATCGACGAGGCGCATCTGCTGCTCACCCAGGGGAACCAGGGATATTCCGGGAGGAACCAGCTGTACGACGTGCTCCGTCGGGCCCGGGTGGTCATCGCCGTCTTCGACCCGATGCAGATTCTCCGGTCGCAGCAGCAGTGGGACCCTCGTGAGCGTCGTCGGCTGTTCCCTGATCTGGGGTCGAGTTCGCGGAACGAACCCGATGGATCATCCATGGAAAGCCGGAATGGGGAGGTCGTGCGACTCGGCGAATTCCAGAATCTCGCTCCACTGGAGGTGTCGGTCAGGCGAATCCGCCTCCATCATCAGTTCCGTATCGCGGCGGGACCGAAGATGATCAGTTGGGTCGACCATCTTGCCGCCGGCGTCTCCATAGACCCGCTTCCCGCGGATCCTGGCGAGCCGGGGGAGAAGGATGGCGAGTGGATTCGCCCGCCCTATGAGGTGAAGGTGTTCGATTCGCCTGTGGAGCTTCGCAAGGCCATTGCGCGGAAGGCCGGTCTGAGACCTGATGGATGGGACGGTCACGGTCTGTCCCGTCTTCTCGCCACCTACGACTGGCCGTATTCGCAGAAACGAACCAATCCCGACGACCCGGAGGGATTGTGGACCGTGAGGATGCATCGTGGACCGGACGGTACATGGCTGATGGGGCCGAAGCCCGTTGCGAGGAACGACGACAACAACGGCGACGGAAGCGTGGATGCCATCGACGGTGTTCCTGATGCCGATGCGACCAATGAGTTCCGCATGCCGTGGAACTATCAGCTGCCGGATACCGATGCGGACAGAAGCCATGGCAGGAATCTCGCGTGGGCGGAGAAGCCGCATACCATCAACGAGGTCGGGTCGATCTTCACCATCCAGGGCTTCGATCTCAACGTGGCCGGGGTGATCATCGGTCCGTCGGTGACGTATCGGGACGGGCACATCGTCTTCGACCCGGATGCGAGTTGCGACCATCTCGCCGTCGACAAGCGTTCCGATCTGGGATCCTTCGCCAAGGAGAACCTGCGCAACGAGTTCAACGTGCTTCTCAAACGCGGGGTGCATGGACTGTACCTGTTCGCGGTGGACCCGGAGCTGCAGAAGGCGCTGAGGAAGACGGTTTCAGCTTGATTTGCCTATACTCCAACACCGGGGAATCCGGA
>CALEGL010000144.1 GCA_937876495.1 uncultured Bifidobacterium sp. | reverse complement strand
GGATGCCGAGGCAAGTTGAGTGGGCGTATCCGAGTGAGAGGAAGAGGGGGATGGCCCGGGGAGAGGCGGCGTGCGGGGGCGGAGGCGCGAGGCCGCGCGGCCGGACGCCGTCTGCGACGCGCGGGACAGCGTGGGTTAGCCGAGCGGGAGGCCCTCGGGGATGTCGCCACGCGTGCGAATCTCCTTGAGCACCTCGCCGGCGATCGTCGCCGCGGCGCCTTCCAGCCTCAGGCCCTTCACCCAGTCGAGGCTGCGGTCGATGGGCATCTCGCACACGTCGGCGATGGAGCGGTCCGCCACGGTGACGGCGAGCACCTCGGGGCGCAGTCGCCTCCCCTGGCAGGTCGGGCACGGGATCTCGCGCATGTAGGACTCGTAGTACTGGCGCATCTGCTCGGAGTCGGTCTCGTCGTGCCGGCGCATGAGGGCGCGCACCACGCCCTCGAATCCGGTGGAATACTCGCGCAGACGCCCCCAGCGGTTGCGGTAGGAGACCTTCACGGAGAAGTCGTGGCCGTACATGATGGCCTTGCGCGCCTTGGCGGGGAGCCTTTCCCACGGGGTGTCCATGCTGAAGCCCATCTCGTCGGCCAGCCCCTCGAGCAGGTGGCGGTAGTACTCCCCCGTCCCCTTCGTCAGGCCCCAGGGTTCGATGGCGCCGTCGTCGAGGCTTTTCGAGGGGTCGGGGATGACGAGCTCGGGATCGATCTCCAGCTTGTAGCCGATGCCGGTGCAGTCCGGGCAGGAGCCGTAGGGGGCGTTGAAGGAGAAGGTTCTCGGCTCGATCTCGTCGAGCTCCAGCGGATGGCCGTTCGGGCAGGCGCGGTGCTCGGAGAAGGGGCGTCGGCGGTCCGGGTCGTCCTCGGCCAGGTCGACGAGGTCGGCGACCATCGTCCCGCCGGACAGCCTCAGGGCGGTCTCCACGGAATCGGTCAGACGCTGGCGGATGCCGTCGCGGATCACCAGACGGTCGACGACCACCTCGATGACGTGCTTGCGCTGCTTGGCCAGGGTGATGTCCTCCGACAGCTGGCGCATCTCGCCGTCGATGAGCGCGCGGGCGTAGCCGTCGCCGCGCAGCTGCTCGAGCAGGTCGGTGAACTCCCCCTTGCGGCCGCGCACGACCGGGGCGAGGATCTGGAAGCGCGTGCGTTCCGGCAGCCTCAGCAGCTCGTCGACCATCTGGTCGGCGCTCTGGGCGGCGATGAGGGAGCCGCAGACCGGGCAGTGCGGCACTCCGGTGCGCGCGAAGAGCAGGCGCAGATAGTCGTAGATCTCGGTGATCGTGCCCACCGTCGAGCGCGGGTTGCGGTTCGTCGTCTTCTGGTCGATGGACACCGCCGGGCTCAGCCCCTCGATGAGGTCCACGTCCGGCTTGTCCATCTGCCCGAGGAACTGACGGGCGTAGGCGCTGAGGGATTCGACGTAGCGGCGCTGCCCCTCGGCGAACAGGGTGTCGAAGGCCAGGGAGGACTTCCCGGAGCCGGACAGGCCGGTGAACACGACCATCCTGTTGCGCGGGATGGCGAGGTCGACGTTCTTGAGGTTGTGCTCGCGGGCGCCCTGGATGACGATCTTGCGGTCCCCCGGAACCGCCGACAAATCGCCCACCAGGGTGCCGTCGCCGGAGACCAGGGGGATGTCCGCGCCGGACGGCCGTGCCGTCGCGTCCGTCGCCGTGGATGTCGTCGTTGCCATCGCCTTCGTCATGGCCTTACGCGACGTCGTGGCCTCCCGCGTCTTCTGCGCCTTCTCCGACGCGGTCGCCGCGTCCGTCGTCGCCGCCTCACGCCGGTCCGGCGCCATCCTCGTCCTCGTCGTCACCGCGACCTCCGCCCTCGTCCCGCATCCATGCCGTGCGCGCTGTCCACCCTAGCGCAGAGGACATCCGTTTTCGAACACCTGTTCGATGACGGCTGACCTCGTCGTGTCGGCCGTCCCCCGGCCGCCCTGCCGCTATGATGGGCCGATGGACCCGCATGCCCCATGGGCTGCGGGATGCGCGACGACGAGGTCCGCGGGGCGGCCCCAGGCATGCGTCGCGGCCGCGGGACGTCGGGCGGCGACGGGCACGGCATACAGACGGACACGGAAGCGGCGGACGAATGGCTATCGAGGGCAAGGGACTGGAGATTCGCATCGGGGCGCGGGTGATCCTCCATCCCACGGACTTCCACGTCGCCGCCGGTGACAAGATCGGCCTGGTCGGACGCAACGGCGCCGGCAAGACCACGCTTACCCGCGTCATCACCGGCGACATGCTGCCCACGGCCGGAGCGGTCCGCGTCTCCGGCAGGCTCGGTTATCTTCCTCAGGACACCCATGCGGCAGACCCGGAGCAGACCGCCCTGGACCGGATGATGAGCGCCCGCGACATCGCCTCCATCATCACCCGAATCCGCAGGGCCGAGATCCAGATGACCGACCCCGACCCGGACGTCATGTCCAAGGCCATGGACCGCTACGACCGCGCCATGCAGGACTTCGAGAAGGCGGGCGGATACGCCGCCCAGTCCGAGGCCATCGCCATGGCCACAAGCCTCGGACTGCCGCAGGAGGTCATGCAGCAGCGGCTGGGAACGCTGTCCGGCGGCCAGCGCAGGCGCGTGGAGCTTGCCCGCATCCTCTTCTCCGACGCGGATACCCTCATCCTCGACGAGCCGACGAACCATCTCGACGCCGACTCCATCGAATGGCTGCGCGGGTATCTGAAGCGCTTCGACGGCGGGTTCCTCGTCATCTCGCACTCCACCGAGCTGCTGGACGAGGTCGTCACCAAGGTGTGGCATCTCGACGCCCAGCAGGGGGCCATCGACATGTACTCCATGGGATGGAAGGCGTATCTGCGCCAGAGGGTCGTCGACGAGGAGCGTCGCCGCCGTGAGCGCGAGGTCGCCGAGAAGAAGGCGGACAGGCTCATGCGCCAGGGCATCCGTCTGCATGCGAAGGCCACCAAGGCCGTTGCCGCGCAGAACATGATGCGCCGCGCCGAGCGTCTGCTGGCGAACACCAGCGAGGCGGAGAGGGCGGAGAAGGTCGCCGACATCCGCTTCCCCGAGCCGGCCCCCTGCGGCCGCACGCCGATCATGGCGAAGGACCTGTCCAAGGCCTACGGGTCGAACATCGTGTTCGCCGGGGTGTCGCTCGCCATCGACAAGGGCTCCCGCGTGGTCATCCTCGGGCAGAACGGCGCCGGCAAGACGACGACGCTGCGCCTTCTCGCCGGCGAGGAGACACCGGACACCGGCGAGGTGATCTACGGTCACGGCTGCAAGATCGGCTACTTCGCGCAGGAGCACGACACCCTCGACCTCGGCTCCACCGTGCTCGAGAACCTCGTGCAGGTGGCGCCCGACCTCGACGACGCCCCTGCGCGCTCCATCCTCGGCAGCTTCCGGTTCTCCGGGGACGACGCGCTCAAGCCCGCCCGCGTGCTCTCGGGCGGCGAGAAGACGAGGCTGGCGCTCGCCACGCTCGTCACCTCGCGGGCGAACGTGCTGCTGCTCGACGAGCCGACGAACAACCTCGACCCCGCCTCGCGCGACGAGATTCTCAAGGCCATCGCGAAGTACGAGGGCGCCATCGTCCTCGTCACGCACGACGAGGGCGCCGTCGAGGCGCTCAGCCCCGAAAGGGTGCTGCTCATGCCCGACGGGGACGAGGACCTGTGGAGCGACGACTACCTCGATCTCGTCGCCGAGGAATGATTCCGGACGGGACAGGGAAGGAAGCGATCATGGACGACGACGAGCGTCGTGGGATCCTGCTGACGGCGGCATGGTCCGCCGAGGACGTCCGGGCCATGGAGCGTCCGCTGCTGGATCATGGAGTGCCGTTGATGCGCATGGCCTCCTCCGCGCTCGCCGGGGTCGTGGCCGACGCGCTGGAGGATGCGGGCGTCGCCGTCGACGAGGCCGGCGTCGTCGTCCTCGCGGGCGCGGGGAACAACGGCGGGGACGGGCTGTACGCGGGGGCCGAACTCGCCCGACGCGGCGCGGACGTCACCGCCGTCGCCGTGGGCCGCGGCCTGCATGAAAGGGCCTTCGCCGACTTCGTCCAGGCGGGCGGCTCCGTGCCCGTCCCCGCGCCGCTGTCCGAGATCCCCGGCTGCTCCCCCGGCTTCGGCGCCGGGGAGGCCGGCGAACGCCTGCGGGCCGCGCGGCGTCTTCTCGGCGGGGCGTCCGTGGTACTGGACGCCATGACGGGAATCGGCGCGCATGGCGCGCTCCGGGGTCTTGCCGCCACCCTGGCGTCCATGCTGACGGATGTCCGGGGCGATGCGGGAGGAAACGATGACGCCGGCGGCGGCGGCCGTCCCGTCATCATCGCCGTCGACGTGCCCTCCGGACTGGGCGTCGACGACGGCGAGGTCCCCGGCGCATGCGTCGACGCCGACGTCACCGTCACTTTCGGGGTCATGAAGCCCTTCCTCATACTGCCGCCCGCCTGCGCGCGCTGCGGGAACGTCGCGCTCGTCGACCTCGGCTACGACGTGTGCTCGGCCGAACCCGCCGTGCGCATGGCCGATGCCGCCCTGGCCGCCTCCGTTCCGCGCCCGCCCCGCAGGGAGGACGCCAAGTACTCACGGGGAGTGGTCGGCCTGATCACCGGGTCGGAGCGCTATCCCGGCGCGGGCGTGCTCACCGCGATGTCCGCCGCGCGATCCGGCTGCGGCATGGTGCGTCATCTGGGTCCGCGCCGGGTCGAGGACGCCGTTCTGGCCGCGGTCCCCGAGGTGGTGTCCGGCAAGGGGCGCGTCGAGTCCTGGGTCGTCGGATCCGGAGTGCCCGCCGCTGCCGCCGGCGACTCCCCCGCCGACCCCCAGCGCACGGCCATCGGCGCGCTGCTCGCCCACTACAGTCTGACGGGGGACGACGAGGCCGACGCCCGCGTGCGGGACATGCCCCCCATAGTCGTGGACGCCGGGGCGCTCGACCTGCTGCCCGACCGTGTGGACGGCCGCGTCGTCCTCACCCCGCATGCCGGGGAGATGGCCGCCCTGCTCGGGCGTCTGGGCGAGAAGGACGTCGACGTCGCCGCCCGTCCCCTCCGGTCGGCGCTGCGCGCCCACGAGCTCACCGGGGCCACGGTTCTGCTGAAGGGCTCCGTCACCCTCGTCGTCTGGACGGATCCCATCTCCGGGCGCGTGCGCACGCTCGCCTGCGGCAGCGGCCCTGGATGGCTGTCCACGGCCGGCTCCGGCGACGTCCTCGCCGGTCTTCTCGGTTCGCTCCTCGCCCAGAGGGGCGGGACGAATCCCTCCGATACGGGTACGGTCGCGGCAGCGGCCGCCTATCTCCACGGTCTCGCCGGGCGCCGGGCCTCCGGTTCGACGCTCGCGGGATGGCGGGAACCCAGACTGCTCTCATCGGCGGGAGCCCCTTCTCGGGACACGGACGGTGGGGATGCGGAGGAACGAGACCGTTCCGTGGGACATCCCATCCTCGCCTCCGACGTGGCGCGCGCCCTGCCGTCGGTCATCGGCGGGCTGCTGTCGTAGCTCCCGTCGCGGAGGGGAATGCCGGGGAATGCCGATGCGTGGACAGGGCGGTCGGTACACTCGTCCCGGACCCGGGAGACGGATGGGAGACGGAACGGAAGGAGACGGCCATGACGAGCGCCGATGAGCCTATGACGGCGGGGAACGCCGCCATGGTTCCCGAGGACGTGGGGGCCGCCGATAGCGGAACGTCCGTCCACGACGTCGTCTTCGACTTCTGTGGGGTCCTTCTTGACTGGAGATGCCGGGCGTGCCTTCAGGGGCGCTTCCCGGACCGGCTCGTGGATGACATCTGCGCCGACGACGACCGCTGCGGCTTCTTCGCCTACGAGGCCTACATGGACCAGGGGCGCAGTCTCGCCTCCCTGCTTCCGGAGTACCGGGCGCGCTACGGCGAGCGCCTGGCGGAGGTCTTCCGCTACTACATCCTCCACTACGAGGACTCCCTCACGCGGATCGTGCCGGGCATGGCCGCGCTGCTGCGCGACCTGAAGGAGGCCGGTCTCGGCGTGTGGGGGCTGACGAACTGGTCGCGCGAGACCTTCCCCGTGGCCTTCAGGAAGTTCCCCGGACTCAGGACCCTTCTCGACGGGACGGTGGTGTCAGGCGTGGAGAGGCGATACAAGCCCAATCCCGACGTGTACCGCCTCATGCTCTCCCGTTTCGGGCTTGACCCCTCCCGTTGCGTGTTCGTCGACGACACCCCCCGCAACGTGGAGGGCGCCCGCCGCGTCGGGATGAGGGGAATCGTCTTCTCCGACGCCGCCGCGACCCGCCGCGCGCTCGTCGCCTGGGGCGTGCCGGTCGCCACGGCCGCCTGAACGGTTCCGCATCCCTCCGCGCCTTCCGCAACGTCCGGCACCGGGCCATGCGCCGGGCTTCCGGCCCGGCATCGGTTTCCCGAAAAGCCATGACGGCACCGTGCCGTCGCGGGTCCTTCTGCGTTATAACCCTCCCAGGCGTAGCGTCTCGATGCTATAAATAAGACCTATGACACTTCTGCAGCTGAGGTACATCGTCAAGATCGTCGAATGCGGGTCGATGAACGAGGCCTCCCACGAGCTCTACGTCTCCCAGCCGGCCCTGAGCTCCTCCGTCAAGGAGCTGGAGAACGAGCTCGGCATCGAGATCTTCACCCGCTCCTCCCAGGGCATCGCCCTGACGGTGGACGGGGCCGAGTTCATGACCTACGCCCGGCAGGTGCTCGACCAGGCTGACCTGCTCGAGGAGCGCTACCATAACGCCAAGCCCCGCAAGCAGCTGTGCAGCGTCTCCACCCAGCACTACATGTTCGCCGTCGAGGCCTTCGTGGAGATGATCGATTCGATCCATTCGGACGAGTACGAGTTCACCATCCGCGAGACGCGCACCAAGGACATCATCAACCAGGTCGCCAACATGCTGTCGGAGATCGGGATCCTCTACCTGTCCGACTTCAACAAGGACGTCATCGGCAAGCTGCTGCGCGAGAAGCATCTGGAGTTCCATCCGCTGTTCCGCGCCCCGCTGCACGTGTTCATCTCCCGGAACAACCCTCTGGCGGGGCGGGAGAAGGTGACGATGGAGGATCTGAAGCCCTATCCGTTCATCCAGTACGAGCAGGGCGAGGAGGGAAGCTTCTACTTCGCCGAGGAGGCCGTGTGGCCGGAGTACTCCCCCAAGCAGATCAACGTCACCGACCGGGCGACGATCCTCAACTTCATCATCGGGCTCAACGGCTACACGGTCTGCACGGGCATAGACAACGGCGACCTCAACAACGAGAAGATCGTCACCGTGCCCCTGCAGTCCGACGAGACGATGCTCGTGGGATGGATCAGCCATGAGCGTTCACGCCTGTCCTCCTCGGCGCAGATGTACGTGGAGAAGCTCCGCGAGGTTCTGACGGCCCATGGGTATGATCTGATCGACTGACGGGTCGACGGTCGGATTCTTCCGACGTCATCGCCCCTCGGCGCCGTATCGGGAAAGATACTCGTCCGCGCGTCGGATCAGATTCTCGCCGACCACGGGATTCCCCCGGGAGTCGGTTATCGAGGCCGCCGCCGCGAAAAGCTCGCGGACGTTGGCGATGGGCAGCACGGGGAATCCGAACTCGTCCTCGACACTGCGCACCGCGGACCGTCCCGATTCGTCCGCACGTTCCATGCGGTCGACGGACAGCACAAGGCCGACGATCCTCACGTCGGCCGCGGCCCTGAGCTTGGGGATGACCTCTCGCACCGCCGTTCCCGCGGTCATCACGTCATCGACGAGGAGGACGTTCATGCCGTCGCGCAGCGGCATGCCGACGAAGTCGCCGCCGTCCCCGTGGTCCTTGCGCTCCTTGCGGTCGAAGGTGTATCCCACGCCGTGCAGGGGTCCGTTCAGGGCCATCGCCGTCGACACCGCCAGGGGGATGCCCTTGTAC
>CALEGL010000143.1 GCA_937876495.1 uncultured Bifidobacterium sp. | reverse complement strand
CCAAGGCCCAGCAGCGCCCACAGCAGAATCCATACGCCGGCCGGGATGCCGCCGGCGCCGAGCTGGTCGGCGTCGGACCCCTGCGCCTGGCCCGTGCGACGCTGATGCTGCAGCTCGGCCAGAGGCCTGAGCGCTCCGAGCAGCAGGAACCAGGCGAGGGTGCAGGCCGCCATCGTCCGCAGCCGCTCGTCGCCCCACCATGAGACGCCGATGACGATGAGCAGGGCGGCGAGGACCGCAAGCAGACCGTATCCGTTCCGGATGCGAACGAGCAGCAGCACGAGCAGTATGACCAGCAGCCAGAGGGCGGCCGTGGGATATCCGGCGGCGACCAGCGCCGAGCAGCCCAGCCCCCATAGTGGTGGCGAGGCGTATCCGGCGAACCGGGTCAGGGCGAGCCCCGGGCCCCGGCTTCGGCCTGAGCTCACCGTCACCCCGGAGGTGTCGGCGTGCAGGGCCACCCCCTGAAGCCGGCGGCCCGTCAGCTTCGCCGCCAGGGCATGGCCGCCTTCATGGGCGATGGTGATGGCGTTGCGAGTGATGCGCCAGAGAGGGGTGACCGCGACCGCCAGCAGGGCCAGAATGACGCATGTGATGACCTCCTCGGAGGAGGGTGCGGCGGAGCGCGTCGCCGACGCCGTCCACACCGTCTCCAGGACGGTCCCAATCATGTCCATGATCGTCAGTGTCATGCCGGATATTGTGCCATCCCCGTCTGGAAACGGCGGGAGGGAAGGCGGTGCGTACGGAAAACGTCGGTACCGGCCACGGAATTGGCAGGGACTGCGTGGTGCTGCCGGTAAGAGCGGGGCGCCCCCGGGGCGCCGCTGTGATGGTCCTGCCCGCAGACCTCCCGGGAAAGCCGTGGCGCTGAGTCGTCCCGGAAGTCACGGCAGAGCCGCGGCATATCGCTACGACTGGTAGAAGTACCCGCTGGGGGCGTCGGCGGAGGCGACGGACGATACCCGCAGCAGCAGGCCCTGGCGCTGATGTCCGGCGGATCCCGTCGTCCCCTGGGAGAGGACGCCCGTCACCGTCACCCATGCATGGGTGCGCAGCTTCGACGTGGCGCCACGCGCGGTGAAGCCGAAGGGCGTCATATCGAGGATGCAGCAGGACATGTACTGCCGTGAGACGTCGAACTCGCCGGACCCGGTCGTCGAATCCCTGCTGACGAAGCCGGTGACCGTCACCGTGTATCCCAGATACCGTGCCGGGTCATGGTCGATGGTCTCGTACCAGTCGCCGAACTCGTCGTCGGATATCGTCAGCGTGCGGGCCGACGCGTCCAGGCCGTGCAGCCCCCGGCCGTCCAGCGTCGTGATGGCGATGGCACGGCCCCCCGCATAGGAGTCGAAGCCCGAGGACTGCTGCGCCGCCGCCAGGGGGATGACCACCAGCAGCGCGGGGACGGCGACGGCGGCGAGAAGACGCCGGAGGCCTTCGGCCGTCGCATGGAACAGCCCCGATGCGGCGGCTAGGGTAAGCAGGCCGAGGAGAACGCACGCCAGGATGAGATACGGCCTGGTGCGCGGGGTTGCGAAGCCGCTGTAGGAGCCGGAGGCCGTCGCCCACATCAGTGTTGCGTCCAACGCGGCCAGAACCGCCGCCTCGACGATGTCGGCGAAGGCCGGTCTCGGCGAGGCGCCTTCGGTTGGGGGCCTGGGAGTCGTGCATGCGCAGGACGTGGTCGTCATGCCGCTCCCGCCGTGATCGTCGCTCCGAATGCCGTGAGCAGCAGCTGCGCGACCACGGCCGCTAACAGACATAACGTGACGATCGTGCCCATCAACCGGATCGTGAAGCGTGGGTGGCATTCCTGCACGAGCATCAGCGTGTTCTTGACGTCCAGCATCGGACCCAGGACGAGGAAGGCGAGGATGGCCGATGCGGGGAAGACCCCCGCAAGGCTCGCCGCGATGACGGCGTCGGAGGACGAGCAGATCGAGCCCACATAGGCGAAGGCCATCATGAGCCCGATGGCCGCAAGGAACCCCAGGCCGCCGAAGCGGGAGGAGGGGTCGGATCCCATCGCGGTGCGCAGCGAGGCGGCGATGACGATGCCGGCCAGGACGATGGGCATCAGTCGAAGGAAGTCGGCGTGGACGTGCACGAGGAAGTCGCCCAGCGCCCGCAGCGGCGTGCGGCGGGGGAGTCCGGGATCCGTTCCGGCGTTCGTCGCCCTGCCGTCGGGCGCATCGTGGTCGGGGATGACGTCCCCGTGGGCCTCGGTCCTCACCGTAGACGTGCGCGGAGGCAGAGCCGCCATGCCTGCGCCTGCTGCCAGCGCTACCGCGACCCCCATGCCCACGCGTGCGGCGACCATCCATCGGGCATGCGGGAAGGCGTACCACGTCGACCAGAGGGCGACTGGGTTCATCACCGGGGCGGCGCACAGGAAGGTGACCGCCGTCGGAAGCGGAAGGCGCCGCCGGGCGAGCCCCGCGAACGTGGGGACGATGACGCAGTCGCATACGGGCAGCAGCAGTCCCGCGAGAAGCGCCACGGCCATGCCTCCCACCGTCGTCCGAGGCAGATGGCGCCGAAGCGTGGAGGGGCTCACCCACGTCTCCACGGCGGCCGAGACGAGCACGCCGATGAGAACGAAGGGGATGGCCTGAAGCAGCAGTCCCGCGACGCCGCGGACGATGGAGTTGAGGGGAAGCCAGCCCAGCCGCGACTGGATGGCGGGGGCGGCGGCGATGGGAAAGGCGACGAGCGGGACGCCCAGGACCAGCCACAGCGTCGAAGCCGAGAGCGACCT
>CALEGL010000142.1 GCA_937876495.1 uncultured Bifidobacterium sp. | reverse complement strand
ACGCGGACTTCGCCCAGGCCGTCCTCGACGCCGGACTCGTCTGGATCGGCCCGATCCCCGAGACGATCCGTCTCCTCGGGGACAAGGTGGCCTCCCGACGCATCGCGGCGAAGGTCGGGGCCCCCATGGCCCCCGGGACCACCGAGCCCGTCCACGACCCGAGGCAGGTCGTGGACTTCGCACGCGAGCACGGCCTGCCCGTCGCCATCAAGGCCGTGCACGGAGGCGGCGGACGTGGGCTCAAGGTCGTGCGCCGGCCCGAGGAGGTCGAGGAGGCCTTCCTGTCCGCCACCCGCGAGGCCGAGGAGGCCTTCGGCAACGGCGACTGCTTCATCGAGCGCTTCCTTGACGCCCCGCGCCATGTCGAGGTCCAGGTGCTCGGCGACACGCACGGCAGGGTCGTCGCCGTGGGCACGCGCGACTGCTCGCTGCAGCGGCGCAACCAGAAGCTCATCGAGGAGGCGCCCGCGCCCTTCCTGCCGGACGGCACCGCCGAACGGCTGTGCCGGGCCGCCGTGGACATCTGCGAGGAGGCCGGGTACGTGGGCGCCGGAACGGTCGAGTTCCTCGTCGACCCCGACGGCACCATGAGCTTCATGGAGGTCAACACCCGCATCCAGGTCGAGCACGGGGTCACCGAGGAGACGACCGGCGTCGACCTCGTCGAGGCCCAGCTGGCCATAGCCGAGGGGGCCTCCGTCGGGGACGTGCATCCACGCCCGAACGGCCATGCGATGGAGTTCCGCATCAACGCCGAGGATCCGTCGAAGGGATTCGTCCCCTTCCCCGGCACGATCGGCTCCCTGCGAGTCCCCAGCGGTCCCGGCATCCGCTTCGACACGGGCATCGAGTCGGGGTCGACGGTCTCCGGGCAGTTCGACTCCCTGCTCGCCAAGCTCATCGTCCATGCGCCCGACCGCGCCTCCTGCATCCGCCGGGCGCGACGCGCGCTCGCCGAGCTGTCCATCGCCGGCGTCCCCACCGTCATCCCCTTCGACAGGGCGGTGCCCGAGGACGACGACTTCGCGGCGGACGACCATCTGGGCGTGTACACGCGATGGATCGAGGAGCGGTTCCTGCCGCGCACGGACGCCGCGACGTTGCGCGGCCACGTCCTCGTCAGGACGCCGGACGGCGGGCGGCTGACGAGGACGTGGATCGAGCTGGACGGGCGGCGCATGTCCCTGGCGCTTCCCGCCTCGCTGGCGACGGCGTCGGTCACCGCCGCCCCCCAGGGCGACGGGTCCGGGACCGCTCCGGACGAGGACCCCGGCGCGATTCCCGCCCCTCTGACCGGGACGCTGGTCTCCTGGCTGGTCGAGGACGGCGCACACGTCGACGCGGCGCAGCCGGTCGCCGTGCTCGAGGCGATGAAGATGGAGACCCAGGTCAAGGCGCCGGCGACGGGCGTCCTGCACGCCACGACGAAGGTCGGCGACCTCGTGGCCTATGGGTCGCCCCTGGGGCGGGTGTCCTGAGCGGCGGTGCGTCCCGGGGGCGCGATGACGAGACGAGAGGAATCGGTGAGACAACGATGACGACGACGATGACGAGTGAGGATCGCGGGGGAGCCCGGCCAGGGGAGGCGGAGCCGCGCGGCTCCATGCGTCCCGGGCCGGTCTCGCGCGCGGCGAGCTGGAGATGGTACCACCGCGTGACGCGGATCCGTGATCTTGCGGCGAAGGACGTGGGACGTGGCAGCGAGGTCCTCATGACCTTCAGCCGGCGCGACCTGTTCCACGCCGCGCGTCTGTTCGCCACCGGAGCAGTCCGCCGGGCTCTTGTGGTGACCGGCCTCCACCTCCCCGGGGCCAGGAGGCCTGCTGCGGACTCGGGCGGGCCGGCGGGCGCGGTGGGCACGACCGCGTGCGCCGCCGCGGCCGGGGTGCAGTTCCTGGATCGTCTCGGATGTCTCGGCCCCGACGTGCACATCGCCCAC
>CALEGL010000141.1 GCA_937876495.1 uncultured Bifidobacterium sp. | reverse complement strand
GAAGCAGGAGATGTACTACTCCTGGCCGCAGAGGATGATCCTTCCGGGCTACAACCCCACCGTCAAGGCGCACGGTCGGGTGCTGTCCGATGCGGCGAGGCTTTTCGCGCACTCCTACCGGCCCGTGCTGTACGTGGGAGGCGGCGCCGTGCGCTCCGACGCCGGCGAACGCATCAAACGCCTCGCCGACCTCACCGGCGCGCCCATCGTCACCACGCTTCCGGCCCGCGGCGTCGTCCCCGACTCCGACCCCAAGGTGCTCGGCATGCTGGGCATGCACGGCACCATCGCCGCGACCGGGGCCGTGCAGCGCTCCGACCTGCTCGTGGCCATCGGCGCCCGCTTCGACGACCGCGTCACCGGCCGGCTTGACGCCTTCGCCCCCACCGCGCACGTCATCCACATCGACATCGACCCGGCGGAGATCGGCAAGAACCGCCAGGCGGACGTGCCCATCGTCGGCGACGTGTCCACGGTGCTCGATGAGCTCATCCCCGAGATCGAGCGCGAGCAGGCCATCCACGGCAAGCCCGACCTCAAGCTGTGGTGGGAACAGATAGACGAATGGCGCACGAAGTACCCCGAAACCTTTGAGGAGCCCACGGACGGCACGCTGGCGCCCCAGTGGGTCGTGCAGAAGCTCTCCGAGATGGCCGACCCCGAGACCATCTGGGTGTCCGGCGTGGGCCAGCACCAGATGTGGGCCTCGCAGTTCATCGACTTCGAGCATCCCCGCTCCTGGGTCTCCTCCTGCGGCCTAGGGACCATGGGATACGGCCTGCCCGCGGCCATCGGCGCCTCGGTCGGATCCGCCCGCCTGCATGACGGCAGGCGTCCCGTCTGGCTCATCGACGGCGACGGCAGCTTCCAGATGACCTCCGAGGAGCTCGCCACCGCGCTGCTCGACCATGCGCCCGTCAAGATCGCCCTGCTCAACAACTCCGTGTACGGCATGGTGCGGCAGTGGCAGACCCTGTTCTACGACCGCCACTATTCGCAGACCAACCTGCTCGACGGCCCCTCCGAGGACCACGACGCCGACGTGCCGGACTTCGTGCGCCTCGCCGAGGCCTACGGATGCGTGGGACTGCGCGCGCGGACGAAGGACGAGGCCATCGAGGCCATCCGCAGGGCGAACTCCATCGACGACCGTCCCGTTCTCATCGACTTCCGCGTCTGGAAGGACGCGATGGTCTGGCCGATGGTCGCCGCCGGGGCCTCCGACGACACCGTGACCTACAAGCCCGGCGTCCACCCGCTGATGGGCGAAGGGGCGCGCCGGCCGGGCGACCGCATCGCCGACGAGGGCTCGTCGAAGCCCGCCATCACCTCGCAACCGTCCGCGGAAGCGGAGCCGATGACCGCGCCGAAGACACGCGAGCGGTCCGAATCGTCGAAGCGCTGACCGGAAGGGAGAAACCATGGCCAACTATCCTGCATCCCAGCCGGGCTCGCAGCGTCACACCCTGTCCGTGCTCGTCGAGAACCGCCCGGGCGTCCTCGCCCGCATCGCCGGGCTTTTCGCCCGCCGCGCGTTCAACATCAACTCGCTGTCCGTGTCGCCCACCGAGCGTCCCGACATCTCGCGCCTGACCGTGACGGCCGACGTGGAGGCCGTGCCTCTCGAGCAGATCATCAAGCAGCTCAACAAGCTGCTGCATGTGCTCAAGATCGTCGACCTCGATCCGGAGACCACCGTGGAGCGCGAGCTCGTGCTCATCAAGGTGGCGGCGGACGAATCCAACCGCTCCGACGTACTGGAGATCGTGCGCCTGTTCCGCGTGCGCGTGGTCGACGTCCACCCCGAGTCCCTGACCATCGAGGCCACGGGGGCCGAGGGGAAGATCGACGCGCTGCTCGGACTGCTCGACCACTACGGCGGCATCGAGCTCGTTCGCTCCGGCGCCGTTGCCGTCCGCCGCGGTCCGAAGGGCCTGAG
>CALEGL010000140.1 GCA_937876495.1 uncultured Bifidobacterium sp. | reverse complement strand
GGCGAATCCACCGCGCAGGTCCACGGCATCCTCGATGTCCTGCGCCCCGTCAGCAATCAGGTGTCGGTTCCGGTGTATCGGCTGTACAACCCTCGCAGCGGTCTTCATCACTACACGACGAGCGTGAAGGAGAAGGACATGCTCGTCGGGCTGGGGTGGCGTTATGAGGGGTCGTCGTTCAACGCGGTGACGTCCTCGTCGGTGAACGCGAAGCCGGTGTACCGGGAGTACAATCCGCACAACGGGTGCCACAACTGGACGATGAGCAAGAAGGAGCACGACCATCTGGTCAAACTGGGGTGGCGTGACGAGGGCGTGGCCTGGTACGTGAGGTCGGACGGGTCGGTGAAGGTGTACCGGCTGTACAATCCGCATTCGGGCGAGCACGTGTACACGACGAGTCTGGGTGAGTACCAGGCGGTGGTCCGGGCCGGCTGGCATGGCGAGGGTGTGGCTTGGAACGGCGTGAAGTAGGACGCCGACCGCAGTCGGAGGACGCCGGACGGTGTCCTCCGTGGGATGAGGGCTTCCCGACGGATGGTCTCCGCCGGGAAGCCCTTGTCTTCGTGACGCCCGCCGATGAGCGTTCCCGTCGCTTCTCCCATCATCCGCGCAGACCGACGTGGTATTGCTGTTCCCAATGGTGTTGTTCAATGACATTGACGGAAGTCCGCGTTGGCATCGCTGCGGCCATCGCGATGGCGTCGGTGAGTTGGTGAGGAAGAGGCGCCGAAAAGAGGTCCCATGGTGATCACGGAGTGGCTTTGCCGGATGATGTCGAAGGCTCTTGCAATCTGCCTGACGATGACGGCATCGTCCTCGCCGTGGATGGCCTCCGCTCCCACGGCGGATTCGGTGGTGTCCGGGAACGCCGTGTCGCAGGAGGCGTATGTCTCCGGCGACGAGGTCACGGGATCGATGCCGGGGAATCCCTCCTTTGCCCTTCCGGACAGGATCGATTCCTCGATTCCCGGCGATGCGACGATGATCTCATCGACTCTGGCGAGGCTTTCCGACGGAACGGTCAGAAGCGTCGAGACGGGAAAGGTCGTCACCGATCCCTCCATCGTGGGAACGTCCACGACCCCACCCGATCCCCTCGCCGTGACCAAGGGCGTGCGCTTCATCCCGGTGTCCGTCTCGGAGGTGCGGAAGTCCATGGAGTCCACGGAGGCCTCAGTGGACTCGTCGTCCCGTTCCGTCAGGGCCATCGCGTTGCAGAACGGAGAATACGGCGCCTATTGGGGGACGTACAACGGGTCGAGCGCGTTCTTCAACGCTGACGGGACCCTGTTCGTCCAGCAGGCGAAGGGTGTGATCGACGTCTCCGAATGGCAGGGGACCATCGACTGGAGGAAGGTGAAGGCCGCCGGCGTGCAGGGCGCGATCATCCGCATCAGCTTTGCCTGGGGGAATGGCTTCGACAAACAGGCCGAAAGGAACATCTCGTGGTGCAAGAAGCTCGGCATTCCCTTCGGCGTGTATATGTACTCCTACGCCTATGATTCCACCACAGCGGCGGCGGAGGGCAGTGACGTCGCCGGGCTGCTGAAGAAGGCCGGGGTCAAGGCGAGCGACCTGTCATATCCCGTCTTCTATGACCTTGAGGCTTGGAATCAATGGGAGAATCATATGGTTCCGACCAGTCCCAGCGTCTATACGGGCATGGTGAACGCCTGGTTCGCCTCGCTGAAGTCGGCCGGCTACTCGGACCTCGGGGTGTACTCGTATGCGTCCTATCTGACCGGCCCTCTGAAGTCCCCGTCCATCTGGGCCAGAACCAGATGGGTCGCGCAGTATGGTGGGAGGAAC
>CALEGL010000139.1 GCA_937876495.1 uncultured Bifidobacterium sp. | reverse complement strand
GGACCCGTGCCAGGGGGATTCGCGGAGGGCTCCCGTCGTGGCGGTCCGGCGTCACAGGACGCCGCAGCGCTCCAGCGCATGGAGGATGCCGTCATGGTCCACATCGTCCGTGACGAGGTCCGCGGCGGCCCTGACGTCTGCAGTGCCGTTGCCCATGGCCACGCCGATGCCCGCGTGGCGCAGCATGGTCACGTCGTTGCCGCCGTCGCCGAAGGCGATGCACTGGGACGGCTCCAGCCCCCAGCGTGTCAGGAAGCGGTCCATGCCTCGCGGCTTGCCTCCGTCGGCGGGGATGAGGTCGGTGAAGTCCGGATGCCAGCGCACGCCGACGGTGAACCGGCACAGGCCGCGAATCTCCTCCTCCTGCTCCGGCGTGACGAAGGGGCTGATCTGGAAGGTCGGATGCGTGGCCGGGCGCACATGCGGGTCATCCACGTACGCCTTCGGGGCGGTGGCGCCCAGCTGCGCCCAGGTCTGGCGCATGGCCGGCGTGATGTGGTTGAAGTACACGTAGTCCTTCTCGCAGTAGCTTGCCGCGACATCCGGATGCCGGTCCAGCCAGGCGGTGATGGTCCGCACGTCGTCCGGGCCGAGGGCCTCGGACTCCACCCAGCCCGACCCATCGAAGCAGTACTGGCCGTTCATCGCCACGATGCCGTCGAAGCGCACGGGCATCGCGTCGAGGACGACGCCCATATGCGAGGGCGCCCTGCCGCTGCAGACGACGATGCGCACGCCCCGCCGGTGCAGGGCATGCAGGGCATGGAGCGTGGAGTCGGGGATGCGATGGGTGACGAAGCTCGTCAGCGTCCCGTCGATGTCGAAGAAGGCGGCCCGGATATCCGTGGGAGATTCGGGGCTTTCGGATTCCTCGGCTCGGTTCATTCGCTTCATCCTTTCGGTCATGCGTCCGTGGGAGTCGCGGCGCTTTGTCGTCGGTCTCCCGGCCACCGCGACCGATGCAGTCATGGATGCCGCCATTCGTTCTGCCGGGCCCGTCCATCCGGCTTCATGGTGTTCCGATCCCCGGGACATCGGTCGACCGTGATGCCATCGCATTCCTGCGGACGGAGCCGTAGACCGTCCCGGAATCCTGGAGGGCGGCCGCCGGGACGGGGCGTCTCGCCGATGCGGGCTTCACGGCGGGGGGCTTCGCGATCACTGCGCACGGCGTGTCGCCGCGGCGGCGCGATGTCTCTCCGGTCTCTTCCCGCGCGGCGCTGGCACACGTCATAGGAAACACATATGGCCGATTCGCCGTGCACGCCATCCGCGCCTGCGCGGTCCAACTATGGTGGGGTTTCGTCGCGGGGGCCTCCTTCGGGAGGCACGCGTCGGAGAGAAAGAGACAGGGAAGGAGAGACTTATGGCTCAGGAGAACGGACAGGGACAGGTCGCGCCGGAGTCGGCGCCGCAGGGGACCGCTCCCGCGGGACAGGGGAATCCCGGGGACGGTGGCTTCGAGGAGCCCGTGAGGGTCAACCACACCGTGCGCAACGTCATCATCGCGGTGGTCGTCGTGGCGCTCGTGCTCGTCGGAGTGCTCGTCGGGTACCACGTCTATTCGAATTCGAAGTCGTCCGCGGCGAAGGGGTCCGCCCAGAACCCGGTGAAGATCGGCGTCGTCGGCGCCACCGACCCGCAGTGGCCGCTGTTCAAGAAGAAGGCCGAGGCGGCCGGAATCCACGTCAAGATCGTCGACTTCCAGGACTACACCTCCGAGAACCCGGCGCTCGACTCCGGCGACCTCGACCTCAACGAGTTCCAGCATCTGCTGTACTTGGCGAACTACAACGTGAAGAACAACAAGGACCTGCAGCCCATCGGCGGCACCGCCGTGTATCCGCTGGGCCTGTACTCCGACAAGGTGAAAAGCGTCTCGGCCATCGCCAAGGGCAGCACCATCGCCATCCCCAATGACGAGACCAACCAGGCCAGGGCCATCGGCGTCCTGCAGTCCGCGGGTCTGGTGACGCTGAAGAGCGACTGGACGGCCTTCACCACCCCGGCGGACATCGACACCTCGAAGTCCAAGGTCGTCGTCACCGCCCTCAAGGCCGAACAGGTGGCCAACTCCCTGAGCGACCCGAAGGTCGAGGCCGGCGTCATCAACAACGACTACGTGGCCGACGCCAACCTCAAGCCCACCGACGCCATCTACCAGGACGACGCCACGACGAAGTCGGCCCGGCCGTACATCAACGTGTTCGTCGCCCGCAAGGCCGACGTGAACAACCCCACGTACCTCAAGCTGGTGAAGATCTTCCAGTCCAAGGACGTGCTTGCCGCGCTCCAGAAGAACTCGGGCGGCACCGCCGCGTTCGCCAACCAGTACAGCGCGAAGCAGCTGCAGGGCTTCCTGTCCGACATCGAGAAGGACGCCAAGGCGGCCGGCGACTGATCGCCGTCTCCGCGCAGCGTCCGCCCTCCCGGCCGGATCCGTCGTTCATGACGGGACGGCCGGGAGGGCGGACTAAGGTGGCAGAGGTCCGAAGGGGGTAGGGATGTCCGATCCGATCATCGACATGGAGCATGTGACCAAGGAGTTCCCGCGCCAGGGCAGGGAGCGTTCGCACGGGCCCGTGCGCGCCCTGGACGACGTGGGTCTTCGCATCGATGAGGGCGACGTCTTCGGGATCATCGGATATTCGGGCGCCGGCAAGTCCACGCTGGTGCGCATGATCAACGCCCTCGAGAAGCCCACGTCGGGCTCCGTCACCGTGCTGGGCCCCGCCGTGACGCGGCCGTCGGACAGGGCCCTGCGGCCCGTGCGCCGCAAGATCGGCATGATCTTCCAGCAGTTCAAC
>CALEGL010000138.1 GCA_937876495.1 uncultured Bifidobacterium sp. | reverse complement strand
GGCGATATCCGACTTCACGCCGGTGCGATGCACGGCCAAAACGACGAGCTACTGCCATCAGATCGACGGCAAGCCCGTGGGAGCGACCGGGGCCGCGGCCGTTGCCAGACTTCTTGCGCCGGTTCTGGGGATGAACGCCCTTGAACTCGGTGCGGAGCTGTCCGGAACCAGCCAGTACGTCGTGCTGAAGAAGAACGTGACTCCGGCGGTGATGCGCAAGATCGATGCACTGAACCTGGACGGATACGTCTACGGCGAGCTCAGCTCGGATCGCGTGTACACCTCGGGCACCCTCGCCGGCGCGCTTCTGGGCGGAGTGAACGACGAGGGATCGGGAGTCGCGGGGATCGAGCTCATGGAGAACAGCGAGCTCACCGGCACCGACGGCTACAAGGTCTATCAGCAGGGCAACGGCGGCGAGGAGATTCCCGGGACGGTGACGAAGTCCAAGGCCGCGGTGAATGGCAGCGACGTGACGCTCACGCTGGATTCGGACGTCGACTGGTACGTCAAGAAGGTGCTCACCGAAGGGGTCAAGAAGTATGACGCCGACTGGGCCATCGCCTGCGTGCAGGACGTATCCACCGGGCAGATCCTCGCCCTTGAGGACTCCGACGAGGTCACGGCGGGCAGTGACGAGGCCAAGATGGGCGTGGCACGTTCCGTGGGGACGACGTTCGAACCCGGATCCATCGGGAAGGTGTTCTCCATCGCGGGAATGCTGCAGACCGGCGTGCGCAAGCTCACGGACAAGTTCACCGTCCCCTGGCGCATCGAAAAGGACGGGCAGACCTACCAGGATGCCATCGAGCATGCGACGAGCCGATGGACGCTGGCGGGCATCCTTCAGGAGTCGTCGAACGTGGGCATGGTCATGGCCGCCGAGAAATACTCGAGCAGTGAACGCTATGAGTTCCTCACCAGGTTCGGCATCGGCCAGAGCAGCGGTCTGGGGCTTCCGGGCGAATCCTCCGGGGTGCTCACGAGCGCGGACGCCTGGGATGGAAGAACGCGGAACACCGTGCTGTTCGGACAGGGATATTCCGCCAACGTCCTGCAGATCACGAACGCCATCGCCACGGTGGCGAACGGAGGGGTGAGGCTCCAGCAGTCGATCGTCAAATCGGTCACGGATTCCAAAGGGCATACCACGAAGACCTCCACGGGGACTGGCACCCGGGTCATCGATGCCTCCGTGGCGTCCAAGGTGATGAATGCCATGGAATCGGCCGCCGAGCACTACGCAAGCTATTCGGGCGTGGATGGCTACCGCGTGGCGGCCAAAAGCGGCACCGCCGAGGTCATGGACGCCAAAGGCGAGCTGGTTGGAATCGTCTCCGACTGGTCCGGCGCGCTTCCGGCCGATGACCCGAAGTACGTCATTACCGTGGTGATCAAGAACCCCGAGGGCAACTACGGAGGAATGACCGCCGGCCCGCTGTTCAAGCAGATCGGTGAATTCCTCATGCAGAAGTACCAGGTGCCGACGTCCAAGGCGCGCACCGATGCTATTCCTGTGGATTGGTGAGCTTCGGGAGGGATGTCGTCATGGGAACTGTGAACGAATCGCTTCCTGGCCGGGTGACACTTGGCGCACTCGTCAAGGACTACGGATTCGAGCTTGATCCCCCCTCCGCCGGAGAGGTGACGATCACGTCGATCACCGACAACGTCTCCTCGGCCCGCCCCGGATCCCTGTTCATCGCCCGCGACCCGGCGGACCGGTCCGAGCTCGAGCTGGCCCAGTCCCGCGGTGCCTATGCCATCATGCTCCCTGCTTCGCTGGCATCCTCGGGGACGGTCGAGTGCGACGTTCCGGTTGTGTACGCCTCTCCGACGCCGCAACAGCTGGGGGCCATGGCGAGCGGTATCGCGGGGAACCCATCATCCACCATGGCCGTGTTCGCCGTGGGCGGCTCCGATGCGGACGAGGTGAGGGCGAGCGTGCTTCGCGTCGCGGACTTCCTCCACATGCTCGGCAACCCGGTGTCGGTGATCAGCTCGTCCGGGTCGCGGTCCTTGGAGCGGCAGCTTCCCCTGAACCATCCGATCGGCGTGCTGGACGTCGAGAATGTTCTGGCGGTATGCGCCGAGGACGGGGCCACCGCGGTGATCATCGCGCTGGAGGATTCCACGCTCAGGCCCGATTCGCTTCAGAAGGTGGAGGTCGACGTGCTCGCGACGGTCGATCCCGTGGAGGGTCCGGACGAGGGCAGGACGCGCCGCGACTCGCTGATCAGCCGGTACGGCTTCGAGCTGGCCGACGACGCCCCGTTGGTGACCGTCAGTCCGGAGTCCGACGAGCTTGCCGTGCAGTCGGGTCTTTCCCTCGGTCCAGGGGGGAAACGGCGGCTGTCGCTTGCGATTGCGATGGCTCTGGCGGCGGGGGTCCGTCGCGGCAACATCCGCGGAGCGCTCAAGGTCTCGCGGGAACTGGGCTGAAGGCCATGTCGGACGCCCCAGGTGCGTGCCCCGACGGGATTCCGATGCGGAACGGACGTTCGGGATGGTCGTACGGGACGGACGTTTCAAGTTCGCGGACGGATGGTGAAGGGAGACGCAGATGATGCCCATGACTCTGGAGGAGACGGCGGACGCCGTGCGGGGGGTCCTCGTTCCCCCGGACGGCGGGGACGCGGCCGGAGGAACGGCCGGGTCCCCGATCGCCTCCGTCGTCACGGATTCGCGACGCGTGACCGTCGGATCGCTGTTCGTCGCGATCCGCGGGGAGCGCGTGGACGGGCATGACTTCCTGCCGGCCGCGGCGAAGGGAGGCGCGGTGGCGGCTCTCGTCGACCATGACGTGCCCTGCGATGGCCTTGCCCGGATAGTCGTGCCCGACACGGTGAAGGCGCTCGGGCTTCTCGCCCGGGCCGTCGTGGATCGTCGCCGCGCCGCCGCCGCAGAGTCGCCGTTCACCGTCGTGGGCATCACCGGATCGGTGGGCAAGACCACCACCAAGGACCTGCTGCGCGCGCTTCTGGAGACGATGGGTCCCACCGTCGCCCCGGTGGGATCGTTCAACAACGAAATCGGACTCCCTCTCACCGTCTGCGAGGTCGGGCCTGACACGCGTTTCCTCATCGCGGAGATGGGCGCCAACCACGTCGGGGAGATCGCGGGGCTCACGCGCGTGGTCCCGCCCGACATCGCCGTGGTGCTGAAGGTCGGGGTTGCCCATCTCGGGGAGTTCGGGTCCGTGGAGCGTATAGCGCAGGCGAAAAGCGAGATCGTCCGGGGTCTGGCGCCTCATGGCACGGCGGTGCTCAACTCCGGGGATCCCCGTGTGTCCGCGATGGAGCGCCTGACGCCAGGGGACGTCCTGTGGTTCGGGATGGAGGACGACCCCGCGCATCCGGGCATGCTCGTCGCCTCCGACGTGGACGTCGATGACGCCGATCGTCCGTCGTTCCTCATGTCGGACGGAAGGTCCTCGGCGCACGTGCATCTGGGCATCCCCGGACGCCACAACGTCGCGAACGCCCTGGCCGCGTCCACGGTGGCCGTGCGCCTGGGGATGGGGCTCGACCGCGCCGCCGAGGTGCTGTCGTCCCTCACCCGCATCAGCCCGCATCGCATGGCCGTCGGAGAGGTCAGCGAGGACGGAGTGCGCTTCACCGTCATCGATGACTCCTTCAACGCCAACCCGGATTCCGTCCGGGCCGGGGTCGACGGTCTCATCCGGTGGCATGCCGGAAAGTCCGGCACCGACGCCCCCCGTCCTTTCCGCATCGCCGTGCTGGGCGCCATGCTCGAACTCGGCGACGACGAGGAGGATCTCCATGAGCGCATCGGTGCCTATGCCGTGGGTGCAGGGGTCGACGCCGTCATCGCCGTCGGAAGCACGACCGACCCGCATGTCGATGCGCTCGCGGGCGCCCTGGCACGGGGGGCCCGCGCGGCGGTGGAGTCGGGACGCGTCTCGGTAGACTGGGTCCATGACGCCAAGGAGGCCGATGGATGCATCGTGGGCCTCGTGCGCGGACACCAGGAGTCGGTGGTCCTGCTCAAGGGATCCCATTTCTCGGGGTTGAGCGCACTTGCCGAACGCTGGTCGCCGACCGCGATCGGATGACGGCGGCGGGGTCGATGCGTCCGGGAGATCGTGAACGGGAGATCGTGAAGAAGGGATGAAGGACATGAGGGAAACGGGGCTGATGCGGTGATCTCGCTCATCATAGGAATCCTGGTGTCGCTGGTGGTGGTCATCGCCGGAACGCCCGCGCTCATCCATCTCGTGCATCGCCTCCACTACGGGCAGTACATCCGGCAGGATGGCCCGCAGTCCCATCTGGTCAAGCGGGGGACCCCCACCATGGGCGGCGTGGTCATAGTCCTCGCCATCGTCCTCGGCTGGGCGAGCTCGGCGGTCTACCGCTATCTGACGGTGGGCGTCGCGCCCTCGTGGTCGGCGGTGCTCGTGCTCTTCGCCATGGTGTCGATGGGTCTGCTCGGCTTCATCGACGACTTCGCCAAGGTTCGCAAGAAGCAGAACCTCGGGCTGTCCGTGCATGCGAAGTTCATCGGACAGGTCATCTTCGCCACCGTGTACGCCGTCCTCGCGCTGCTCATGCCCACGAGGTCCGGCTTCCCCAGCGCCCAGTCCGGCATGAGCTTCATCGAGACGCCCTTCCTGAGCTTCGACGGTGCCGGCCGCGTGCTGTCCGTCGTCCTGTTCATCCTGTGGGTCAACTTCCTCATGAGCGCCTGGACCAACGCGGTGAACCTCACCGACGGCTTGGACGGTCTGGCCTCCGGGTCCTCCATGATCGCCTTCGCGGGCTACGCCCTCATCGCCTTCTGGGAGACCTACCACATCCGCGGAGGAGGGAAGACGGGCTTCTCCTATGCGGTGTCCGACCCGCTCGACCTCACGATCATCGCCGTCTGCGCCGCCGTGGCCTGCTTTGGGTTCCTGTGGTTCAACTCGAACCCCGCCACCATCTTCATGGGGGACACCGGCTCCCTGGCGCTGGGAGGGCTGTTCGCTGCGCTGTCCATCGCCACGCATACCGAGTTCCTCGCGCTGATCGTCGGCGGCCTCTTCGTCATCGAGACGCTGTCGGACGTCATCCAGGTCGGATGCTTCAAGCTCACGCGGCACAGGGTGTTCCGCATGGCTCCCATCCACCATCACTTCGAACTGCTCGGCTGGAGCGAATCCAAGGTCGTCGTGAGGTTCTGGATGGTCGAGCTCATGTTCGTCCTCATCGGGCTTATGGTGTTCTACGCCGACTGGGCCGGCCGGTCGGGGCTGCTGTCATGACGGGCCGGCGCGGCCCGCTGCCCGGCCATCGTTCGGAAAAGAGGCAATTGGGAATCTGACAGACAAGACGGCTCTGGTGGCGGGTCTGGGCATCTCCGGTCGCAGCGCCAGGGACGTGCCGCGCTCCCGCGGGGTGACGGTTGTTGCCGTCGACCAGCGTCGGGACCAAGCGGGCCTGAACTCCTTCCACTATGCCGACTTGGACAGCGCCGCCGACGTCATGACTTGGCTGGCGGTCAAGCCCGCCGA
>CALEGL010000137.1 GCA_937876495.1 uncultured Bifidobacterium sp. | reverse complement strand
TGTCGTTCCTGCCGTTCTTGTCGTTCCTGTTTTTGTCGTTCCCGTCGCTTTTCCGCATCCTGCGCGTCGCGTCACCGACGGGGAAGGCGGCTTTCGCCGTTGCCGTCCCGGAGGGTTCTGCGGTCGGTGCGACGGGTTCCGCATCGGCGTACGGGACGAAGACGTCGACCTCGAATCCGCCCGTCCCGTCCTGTCCACGCGGCTCCGCGGACAGCGTCCCGTGGGCGGCCACCACGCGTTCGCGCATGCCGACGAGTCCGTATCCCGGTCTGTGGCCGTCGCCGGCCGATGCCGAACCTCGGCCGTCATCGTCGACCATGACGCGCAGCCCCTCGTCGCACCAGATCTCCCTCACCGTCACGGTGGCGCTGGCTCCCGCATATCGACGGGCGTTCGTCAGAGCCTCCTGCAGCACCCGGTACATGGTCCGGCTCGTCTGCGCGTCCAGACGTCCGGGCGCCGGCGTCCCCGCGACCGTCCTGCCGATAGTCGTTCCGCCGACGGACCGCGCCTGCTCAATCAGGTCACCCGCCTGCGTCCAATCGGCGTCACCGGAACCGCCGAAGACGCCGAGCAGCGTCGTCATGTCATGGACGGCCTTCTCCGCCTCCCGTCGGATGGTGAGCATCGTACGACGCGCCACGCCGGGGTCATGTGCGCCCGCGTACCGTCCTCCATCGGCCTGCGCGATGACGATGGACAGGGTATGGGCCACCACGTCGTGCATGTCACGGGCGATGCGCGCGCGCTCCGCCAGGGCCGCGTTGCGCGTCCTCTCCCGTGCGCCGTCCATCAGCGCCCTGTTGCGCTCGCGCAGCAGCCGCAGCGTGGATGTCCTGGCGCGCTGCCAGTATCCGACGGTCACGGCGGAGAGCAGACAGGCGCCGATGATCACGCCCGCGCTGACGAGGTCGCTGCGCGCGGTCGAGATGCAGGAGGACGTGAACGTCCCATGCCAGGCCGATGGGCACAGACCGATCTCCTCGTCGCCTCCGCCGACAAGAGGCCCCGCCACGTCCGCCCAGACGATCACCAGTGCGGCCAGTGCGCCCATAGCGAAGGCCAGAGCGATGAAGGAGCGTGTGTGGCGGGGGTCGCCGTACGCCACGACGGAGTACACCATCACCAGGGCCAGCGTGTCGGCCAGGAGCAGCTCGGGACCGACCACCAGCTGGGCCAGAGCGACGCCGGCGAAGAGCAGAGCGGCCGTCTGCGGCCTGGTGCGGCGCAGGACGAGAGGAACGGTGAGGGCGACCGACCAGGCGGCGGACATCACCCATCCGCCGTGGAACAGCAGACCGTAGAATTCGTCCGAACCCCCCGTGGCCAGTTCGACGAGCAGAGCCAGAGCAGCCGTCACGGCGTCCACGACGAGCACATGGCCCTGCGGCCATGCGACGAGACGCTCCGTTCTGCCCATACGCCAAGGGTAGGGCCGGGGAGTCCGTGACGTCCTCGTCCGTGGGGATGATGAAGGCTGCATCGGGCCGTGACGACGCGCCTGTGGATGCATGGACTCCGGACGATGGTCGTGGGACTGACGGCGTGCCCGTGATGCGCCGTCGGAAAGGATGAGGGATGACGCTACTGTCGCACTGCTACGTGCCCGGGCTGTACGTCGAGGACCATGCGATCCGCGTGCCACTCGACTGGACGGGTTCCGAACCCGGCGGGGGGTTCGACGGGGAGTCCCTGAGCCTGTTCTTCCGTGTGGTCTGCTCGCCGGAGCATGCGCATGACGACCTGCC
>CALEGL010000136.1 GCA_937876495.1 uncultured Bifidobacterium sp. | reverse complement strand
CGAGGTCGGGTAGAGGAGACAGCGGCGGGGTCGCCCTCACCGCCCTCGAGGCCTCCCTGCGGGCCACGCTCCGCGTCTCGGTGGTGCCCCGATCGGACCGTCGCGCCCATCTCGACGGCGTCGAGGGTCCCTTCGCGATATCCGAAGGGCGGCTCATCGTCACCGGAATGCATCGCGACATGGACGAGGCGGTGCGTCGCTGCGTGCACAACGCCGTGGAGCTGGTCTCCCACCTGTTCCTGATTCCGCGCAGGCAGGCCTACCTCACGCTGTCCGCGGCCGCCGATGTCGACGTCACCCAGGCCGTGGACATCGTCAAGGGAGCGCATGGAATCATCGATCCGTCATGGTTCCGGGACGCTCCCGGGTACGAATCGGCCATGCGGCTTCTCGACCCCTTCGCCGACCGTTCTCTGGAGCGTGCCCTCGATGGATACGAGTCCGCGCTGATGGACGACGACGTCGATGCTCTTGGCCGGATGTTCGCCGACGACCCGGATGGCATCCCCGTGGTGCGTTCCGATTCCTCCGGTATGCTCATCGGGCATCGGGCCATCTCCGACTTCCGCAGGTCGAGGGGAGGGGCCCCCGCCCGCACGCTGCGCCGCCGGATCGTCAGGCATCTGGGTCCGGGTTCGGCCAGCGTGACGTCCCTGTTCGATCGGCGGGCCGGCGGGGCGGTGATTCAGACCCAGGCATGGAGACGGGTGGGAGGACCGTGGCGCCTCGTCGATGCCCATCTCACCTACCCCCGTTCCGCAGTCGACGGACGCGTCTGGCGCGTGGCCGGCGACCCGCTCGTCCCCGCGCCGGGGGATGGCCCGCTTCATGGTCTGGCGGTAGCGGTCAAGGACCTCTTCGCGGTGCGCGGGTTCGCCACGGGTGCGGGCAATCCCGAGTTCCTCCGCGACGCTCCCGTCCATGCCGAGAACGCCTGGGCCGTGGAGAGCCTGCTGCAGGCGGGGGCATCGGTGCGCGGCATCGCCCGGACCGACGAGTTCGCGTATTCCCTCGCCGGGACGAACATCCACTACGGGACGCCTCCGAATCCCCTCGCCCCCGGTCGCGTCAGCGGAGGGTCGTCCTCGGGGCCCGCATCGGCCGTCTCCCTGGGGCAGGCCGACGTCGGACTCGGCACGGACACCGCGGGGTCCATCCGCGTCCCCGCGTCCTATCAGGGCCTGTGGGGGATTCGCACCACGCATGGCCTTGTCTCGCGCGATGGGGTGCTTCCTCTGTCGGGGTCCTTCGACACGGTGGGCTGGCTGACGCGTTCCCCGGCGGCCCTCGCCTCCGTCGCCGAGGTGCTGGCTTCCGATGCGTCGGTGGCCGTCCCCCACCCGGCCGACGCGGACGCGCTGCTCGTCTGCCCCCGCATGGACGAGCCGGTGGCCGCTGAGGCGCCCCGCGCCGCAATCGCCGGATGGCGGGCGTCTCTGCGGCTCCTCTCCCCTATACCCCTCTGCCCACCCCGCCGAATAGAGCGGCGTCGATCTCGGGCGTGGCACCCCCACTAAAATAACAATCCAACGCAGAA
>CALEGL010000135.1 GCA_937876495.1 uncultured Bifidobacterium sp. | reverse complement strand
GAGGGGATCGGGGGAAGTCGGAAAACGGGGGCGGGGGGGGGCGCGCGGGGCGGGGGGGGGTCGCCGGGCTGGCATCCATTGGTGCGGAACCTCCGCAGAGCGTCACCGTCTTCGCCGATCCTCTGCGCGCCTACCAGACGGTGTTCTGCAAAAGCCTGCGGATGGTCGGGCAGAGAATGGGCCGGCATACGGAGGCGCGCTACCTCAACGAGGCGAACTGGTGCCGTCTCTACCGTCGGGAGGTCTGGGAGGGCATCCGCTTCCCCGAACACGCCTACGCGCAGGACGTCATGGTCGCCGGGCGCCTCTATGAGCGGATGGATGCGGTGGCCGACGTGGACCTCGTCCTCTACCACTGGCTGCAGTCCCCTGCGTCGGTGACGCACGCGGAGCGCAGCTTCGGCTTCTACCACGACAACGTGATGGCCGGCATCACCAATTTCCGGCTGGCCCTACGCCACGGCATCACGCCCATGCGCAGTTATTACACGATGACCCAGCAGCTGCGCTGCGCCCGACAAGTCGCCGGGGCCGAGAATCAACGGCTTCTGGATGAGGATGCGCAGATGGCGCATAATCTTGTTGTCTCCATATCGGTCAATGAAAGAATCCGCTGCAGGTGTCATGCGGCACTCCGCCTGCTGGAGAAGCATGTCTACGACGCACGGGTTAAGAACCTGGTCTAGACGTCTCCAAGCCGGCCGCCACCAGACCTCGGCGGGGAGAAAACACGCGTCCGAACCCGCGAGGTGCACGCTCAGTGCCTTTATGGGCGGCCGCGCCCTGCGATCAGCGACCGACCTCGTCAAGTCGCGCAATTGGAATCCAGGGAACCGAATCCTGAAGGCCTCTCATGCAGCCTTCACCGGTCCGACCTCCCGAACCCAGTAGTTGCCGGAAGTCCGCGACAGGTTCGGGTTGTAATAGGGGTCGTTCGCCACGAGTGCCCGGTAACGCTTCTCGAACACCGCCGACTCGCGCTTGAGCCGGCTGAGCTTCTCCTCATTCCGCACGTCGTATCCACGGGTGGCGGACTCGTAATGATAGAGCTCGACCTCATGAGCCCAGACGATATCCCTTCCCAGTCGCGCGATTCTCAGGCACAAATCCACATCATTGTAGGCGACGGCCAGGCTCTCGTCGAATCCGGATACCGTCTGGAAGTCCTCTGCCCTGACCATGCAGCATGCGGCGGTTACCGCCGAATAGTTCACGTTCTCCACGAGTCTGCCGAAATAGCCGACATATCCCCGGGGGAATCCCGACTGGATATGCCCGGCGACGCCGCCAAGGCCAAGAACGACACCGGCATGCTGAATCGTGTCGTTCGGGTAGTAGAGCTTGGCCCCGACGACGCCCACCCTGGGAATCTGGGCGAAGGACACCATGCGGGTCATCCACGAGGTGTCGATCACCTCGGTGTCGTCGTTGAGGAACAGCAGATACTTCCCCGACGCCTTCAACGCCGCCAGATTGTTGATCCTCGAGTAGTTGAAGGGGATGTCGATGTCCTCCACGCGGAAACGCTCGCCCAGTTGCTCGCCATATCTCCGGTAGAGATCCCTCATATGAGGTTTCGTGCTGCCGTTGTCCGCGATGATGACCTCGAAGTTCGGGTAATCGGTTTTCCGGATGATGGACTCCATGCATCGCTCGATGTTGTCATACCCGTCCTTGGTGGGGATGATCACACTGACGAGGCCCGGTGACGTAATCGCATAGTGGATGTCGTAGATGCCCTTCGACTTGGTCGGAATGACCTCGGCATCGATTCCCCGTCTGTCGATGGCGGACCGCAACGCACGAAGCCCGGCATCGGACGCATATCCCTTTGCGCCTCCGCGGGAGGCCGTCGACGTCGACAGCGTCCTCCAGTGATACAGCACCTTGGGGATGTGTCTGATTCTTTCCGGGGCCGTCCGCTCGGTGAAGCGCAGCGCCAGATCATAGTCCTGCGATCCCTCGTATCCCACCCTGAATCCGCCGATGCCGTTCACGATGGAGCGACGGTACACGCCCAGATGGCTGATGTAGTTCGTGCTCAGCAGCAGGTCCGGGGAATAGTCTGGTTTGAAATGCGGGGAGAAGCGCCGGCCATTGCGATCGATCTTGTCTTCGTCGCTGTAGAACATATCCGCGTCCGGATGCTCGTTGATGACCGAGACGACCTCCAGCAGAGCCTGGGGGGCCAGTTCGTCGTCATTGTCCAGAAGCGCGACGTACTCCCCCGTCGCGATTTCGAGGGCCGAATTGGTGGCACGGGAGATATGGCCGTTCTTCTCGCGGAAGACGACCTTGATACGGTCATCCCGTCTGGCGAATCTCTCCAGAAGGGGGCGGACGGTCGGCTTCGTCGAACAGTCGTCGGCAAGGCAGAGCTCCCAGTTCCCATAGGACTGTCCCAGCACCGATTCCACGCACTTCGTCAGCCACCGCGTCTCCACGTTGTATACGGGAACGAGTAGCGAGATACGCGGAGTGACGGCGAAACCAGCGATACGCCGGCGAATGTCCTCGGAATCGTTGTTCTCCGTGACCCGGATGAGCTCATGGTAGGCCTTGGTCTGCCGCCGCGGAACCAGATACCTGTCCGCCAGATGCCTGATGAGGAACCTCGGATGTCTGAGGAGCCCGGCCTTGCGACTCATCAGGCTCCACAGCAGAACGATGGATGACGAAGGAGTCGCTATAGTCGTCTTCCGGACGTCCGTGGGCGTTGTGAACACGAGGCACAGACCATGGGCGGCCTTGAGCGCCTTCTTGCCATCGGGGACGACTATCTCCGCGTGGAAGCCCAGAAGCGAATCAGCGGGAACCGGGAGGGCGGTGTTGACGTCCGGACGCAGATAACGATCCACGGCTCTCATGCTTGCCCACGAGGTGTCCTCCAGGGCGATGGAGACGTCGTGGGCCCCATGGAGATCGGCCGCCCATCCGATGACCGAGATGAGCGTGCCATCCAGAGAGACGTCTACCTGATCGATGGAGAATTCAACCCCATGCTGGTCGTTCTCACTCGATGGGAACACGGCCGCGGCGAAGGGATCTGCCATGTCGGCATGGGCCTTCAGATAAGCGGCGAGTGCGGACTGGTCGATGGTCAGCGACCGAAGCGTGCGCTGGGTGAACAGGGAATACGGCTGCCACAGCGCGGACTTGCCCGACGTTTCACGGATTCGCCGACACAGGTCGATTCCCCGCAGCCCTGCCGCAAGATTCATGTCGAATCCCGACGCACGGCGGAAATCCTCCGAACGGACCATCATGCAGTCCTCCGTAATGCCGAACATCTCACGGGGCAGAAGATCCCGGAAGTAGTAGCCGATGCCCTCGTCCCACTCGCCTCTCATCTCGAAGGGTTCCCCGCTTCTCAGAGCCCTGAGTGTGACTCCCACGTTGACGACGCGCTGATGAGGGTCCTGTATCTTCCCGCCGATGACCGCGACCTGCGAATCCGAAGAGTAGCTGACCATCTGCGTCAGCCAGGACGAATCATCCGGCAGAAGATCGTCGAGGAACATCAGATAGTCCTCGCTGCGGGATCGTGCGACATCGTCAAGAGAGTCCGCAGTGACCGGAACGAAGGAAACATGGGGATAGTCCGTCAGGGATTCGAGCTTCCGAAGCCTGTCATCGTCATAGGACGAGGCGAGCACCGCCACACTGGGGACACCCGTCGCATAGTCGATCTTGTAGGTGCCAAGATTGTCGAGCATACGGACTTCGCCCGTGATGCCGCGTCTGTCCAACGCGGCCTCTATAGCGCGACGGCCGGCGTCATAGGCGTACATCTTGCTCCGCGGATCACCGGCCACCGACGATGCCAGCGTCCTCCAGTGGTAAAGGATTCCGGGGATATGACGGACGTCCTTCGCCTTCTCGGTGGCGCGCAGCACGAAATCGTAGTCCTGGCTGCCATCGAATTCCGGACGCAATGGTCCCACGGCATCAAGCAGCTGCTTCGAGACCACCACGAAATGCGTGATGTAGTTATGCCCGAGAAGAAGATGCGGAGAGAAACCGGGTTTGAAGAAGGGGTCGAAGCGGCGCCCACCCTCGGTCATCTTGTCCTCATCGGTGTAAAGGAAGTCGGCATCCGGATGGGAGTTGATCTCGTTCACGACGTTGAACAGCGCCTGGGGGGCCAGTTCGTCGTCGTTGTCCATGAAGCCGATGAAGTCCCCTGTGGCGAGCTCGATGGCGGAGTTCGTCGCCCTGGATATTCCGCCGTTGGAATCGCGGAACACGACCTTGATGCGCTCGTCCGAAGCGGCGAGCTCCTCAAGCAGAGGCCGGATACGGGGAGATGGCGAATGATCGTCGGCGAGGCAGAGCTCCCAGTTCGGATACCACTGCTCCGTCATGGACCGCACGCATGCGCGCAGCCATACCCCATCGACGTTGTAGACGGGAACGACCACGGAGACAAGCGGTCTTGATGTAAAACCCCTCATGATGTGCGCGGCTTCGGCGGACGTCATCGTCTCATGATCGCGCATCCATCGATCGTAGAAGCCCTGCTTTCCGAACAGACGACGCTTCACCAGCCTCATCAGGGCCATGCTGCCCCTGGGCGTCCAGGCATGCGCCAGATAGTGGGCGATACGACGTTCCCTGCCGTGTCGTCGCATGCGACGCAGAGCCCTTTGCGCTTTCACGACGTCCACCGTCCGCGTCAGCGTCTTCCCTGGGGTTTCGAAATGCAGGTCGACGGATGTCATGTCCTCCGGAAGGACGACACGAAAGCCAACGCATGTTCCTGAGGGGAGGGAGAAGGTGGCGTCGACATCCGCGCGAGCCGTGCGTATGACATGGACCTTCTCCGAACGGACGGTCACGTCCATCGGCGCACGACGGAGCTTGTCGACCGCCCAGCCCTCGACCATCGTCGTGCTGGAATCCCCTGACACGACAGTCTTCACGGATTCGATGATGGCCTCATAGGTACGGTCGTCGAAAAGCGTGATCATGCTTCCCATGTGTTCCCTCATCTCTCACGAATCTGGCGTCAGCTGATGGACACGGTGGTCGTCGCCTCCGTGTCGATCACCGGCATCACATCCACCGCCGACCCCTTGATATGGAAACGGCAGACGTTACTGCCGACTTCCTTCCTCTCGTCCTCCGTCTGGAGTGCCACGCAGACCCGGTAATCGCCGAAGGCCAACACATTGGTCACCGACACCTTCACCTCATGTCTTCCGGCGGAGATGGTGCGAGTCTTGTCGGACGACAGAGGCACGGACAGCACGGGGACGTTCCGTCCGTCATAGACATCGACGAAGATCTGACATGCCTGCAACGGTCTGGTGAGGGACAGTCCCACATCGATGTCGAAATCCTCCCGTTCGGCGAGGAATTTCAGTTCCTCTCCGTGAACGTTGATGGCAGATGAAACCACATCAAGAGGCCCGGACGGGATCTGGGCCGCCGTGGAAGCCGCCACGGACGGCTTCTTCGGGAGGAAGGAATCGGAATACGCATCGGCGACGTCATCCGGATCCCCTATCTTGGCGATTCTTCCATCCTCGATGAGCATCGCCCGGTCGCAGTACCGTCTGACGTCCGGCATGGAATGGGTGACGAGAATGATGGTCTTCCTCTTCCGCTTGGCTTCGAAGAAGTAGTCCTGGCATTTCCTCTGGAAGGACTCGTCGCCGACGGCGAGCACCTCGTCGAGGACGAGGATGTCGCCCTGCGACTTGATGGCCACCGAAAAGGCGAGTCGCACCTGCATACCGCTCGAATAGTTCTTGAGCTTCTGCTCCATGAAATCGCCCAGCTCGGCGAATTCGACGATGTCGTCATACATTCCGTCGATCTCGTCACGGGAGAATCCCAGCATCGCCCCGTTGAGGTAGACGTTCTCCCGTCCGGTGAGCTCGGGATTGAAGCCAACCCCCAGCTCGATAAAGGGAACGAGCTTGCCGTAGGTCTCGATGATTCCCGAATCAGGTGTGTAGATCTGGGAGATGAGCTTGAGCAGCGTGGACTTGCCTGAACCGTTCTTCCCGACGATTCCGAAGAATTCGCCCGGCCGGATGTCGAAGCTGATGCCCTTGAGGACGTGCTGGATGCGATACCCGCGAATGCCCCTGACCCAATTGATAATCATCGTTTTGAGGCTGTTGGCGCGCTCCGTCGGGAGTCTGAAGCTTTTCGACACGTTCCTGACGCGAAGCGCATAGCCTGTGCGCTTCATCGCATCCGTCCACTCCGCGGTCGTCTCCGTCATCTCACCAGTCATTTCCTCGGTCATCTCACACCAGCTCCGCGAAATACCGTGACTTGGCCGTGAAGTACTTCAATCCGCCGAGGAAGATGAGGAAGGACACCACGATGGGCCACCACTGCACCCAGGCATGGCTGGTCCATGTCCACAACGTCTGGTTCTCCGGCGCGATAAGCACATGCCGGGCGTCCTGGATGATCTGGGCCATAGGATTGAGCATGAGGTCAAGCTTGGCGAGGATCGGCCCGTACTGCCCCGCACGGGAGGCGATCATACTGATGGGGTAGATGATGGGCGTGGCGTAGAAGCCCGCCTGCATCAGCACCTCCCAGATCGGATTGAGGTCACGGAGCTTGACGTACACCGCGCTGAGGAAGAAGGCTATGCCCAGAGAGACAACATAGAGCTCAATCACGATCGGGAAGATGAGGAAGTTCGACCAGCGCGGTCTGACCCCATTGAGCAAAGCGAATATGATGACGACGACGAAGTTGATGCCGAAGTTGATCAGCGCCCCCATCGATGAGGCAATGACGACGATGTACTTCGAGAAATGAATCTTGCGAAGCAGATCACCATGACCGACGATGGACATCATGCCACCCGTCGTCGTCTCGTTGAAGAAGTTCCACAGGATGATTCCCAGCAGCAATCCCACGGAGAAGTGGGGAACGTCGGCTCCAAAGCGCAGGAACCTCACAAACACCAGATACATGATGGTGAACAGCAGCAACGGTTTGAGAACCGACCAGATGTATCCGAGAAACGACTGCTGATATCTCAGTTTGAAGTCGGTCCCCACCATAGCCCGCAGGAGAATCTGATTCTTCCTGGTGAAGATCTCCGTTATGTTCAATGGGCATCTCCTCGGTGCAAAGCAAACTCCCACATATTATCAGCAGATTCTTCCGAAGGAGGAGACACCACAAAAGGCCTCCGGGTCTTCACAATCCACTCGGCATGCAGCACAGAACTCATGCAGCGAACACATGGGACCATGCCGGAATCCGCGAAGGCCAATCGAATGCCCTTCCTCCCGTTCGCTCCGCAGCCAGAACGTCTCCATGACGAACAGAGACCGGATGACGGCAAGTCTCGGCACTCGAATCCTCTAGTCGTTGGGGTCGGTGATGATGCGCCTGTCGGCCACGTCCCGCAGATGCCG
>CALEGL010000134.1 GCA_937876495.1 uncultured Bifidobacterium sp. | reverse complement strand
AACCTGGGGAGTAGGGCCGGGGGGGTCGGGGGAGGTACGTTCTTGGTGACCACCTGCAGTCGCGAGGGCCCTAGGGAAGACATGAGCGTCGGCAGATCGGGGTCGACTCCGGAGACCGCCACGCTGGTGTTCAACGTCTGGATGACAATGACGAGGGCCGCCGCGACGACCACCTTCGAGGTCATCCCGATTCCGAACGCAAGAACGATCATGGGAGCCAGCGCAAGTTTCGGCATCGCCTCGAAGACGATGAGAAGAGGCTCCGAGACCTTCCAGTACAGCTTCGACCACCAGAAGGACAGTCCGATCAGAGATCCCCCGATGGCGCCCACGAGAAATCCCCAAAGGGTCGCCTGGAAGGTGAACGCCGTGTCCTGGAGAAGAGTGCCGGATCGTGCGTTCGTGATGGCGGACTGCCAAATCAGGCTTGGCTTCGACCAGAAGAACGTGGGGATGACTCCCACATCCGCAAGCACCTCCCATAGGACGAAAAGCGCGACGACTACGCCGACGATAATCACGGCCGGCTCCCACCGGGGGGAATCTGGCGAGAACAACGCGCGACTGCGTCTACGGGGTGGAACCGGACTGACGGATGACAGACGCCTCGGGGATTCGTCGACTCCTCCGCCGTCAGCGATCCGTGGCTTGAGACGGATCCGACCGTTCCGCTCCGGCATGATTCCCTCCACCGTCATCGCGTACCTCCCACACCCACGGGGGGCTGCGTGAGCTTCCCCCGTATTCTGTGCTTGAGCTCAAGAAACTCCTCGGACATGATGACCTCCTGGGGACGTGGTCGAGGAAGGGTGACGGGAACATCGTCGATGATGCGGCCGGGCCGTGGAGACATGACGACGACCCGGTCCGACAGATAAATCGCCTCATCGATGTCATGGGTGACGAAGATGACGGTTTTCGCGAACATGTCCCACAAGTCGAGAAGCCATTCCTACATCCCTGATCTTGTCTGGGCATCGAGCTTGCCGAAGGGCTCGTCGAGAAGGATCACGTCCTTGTTGAAAAGAACCGTTCTGAGCAACGCCGCCCGCTGCCTCATGCCGCCTGAAAGCTCGTCCGGGTAGCTGTCCCGGAAATCCCCGAGACCATATTCATCCATCAGCGGCTCGGCGATCTCCCGCGCCGTGACCTTCGTCACCCCGGCGAGCTCGAGACCGATGATGATGTTGTTGAGTATGGTCCTCCATGGCAGAAGAAGGTCCTTCTGGAGCATGTAACCGACATTCCCCTGCTCGCCGAGGATGGACCTGCCGCCGAGAAGGACATCCCCCTCGGTCGGCACGTCGAGACCGGCGATGATGTTGAACATGGAACTTTTGCCGCATCCGCTGGGGCCGATGACCGAGAGGAACTGGCCCTGCAGCACCGTCAGGCTCACGTCATCCAACGCCCTGACAGGCGGCGTCCCTCTTTTCCGGAACTCCCTGCCGAGATGGCGAATCTCGATGGTGGAGTCCGCTCCCGTATTGACATTCGTACGAGAGGACCCCGTGAAGCTTTTCATGGCTGTCTCCCCTCACTTCGGCTTGGTGAGGCCGATTATGGGAGGGGAAGATTACCCTGCAGTCATCTCGCAATTACCCGTCGGTAACGGCATTTTTTGTTTTGGTGGTTACATCTGGGCTCGTTCCCGTGGTTGCATTCGGGTCGTCGCAGCGAGCCTTGCGCTTCACAGGGAGCCCAGGAACTCCTCCAACCGGGCATTGAACTTCTCCGGATATTCGTACGCCATCAAATGACCGCCCATGACGTACGTCGGAGTCTGCGGGAACTCCTTGCGGCAGAAGGGCTCTGCGACATCGGCCCAATGCTCGGCGATGTACATGAGGGTGGGGATGGAGACGGCTGCCTTCTTCGCCACGTCGAGGTAATTGGAGAAGATGGCGTTGCAGAACAGCTCATGGACAACCCAATACGGGGTTCTTCTGCTCATGTCCAGAAGATACTCGAGCTCATCGGGCCCGAGAACGCGTTGCATCATAATCTGCGTGAGATAGTCGTACCAGAATTTCGCGGCACTCTCCGGATCGATGAGAATCGATGACGCCGCCTCCGAGAGTTCGTTAATCGTGCCTTCGGTCCATGCCGTAGAATCCGGGTTCAGCGGAAGCGGCGACATGTCGATGGTGACGGCACCCGCCACGCTCTTGATCCCTGCCTGACGAAGATAAGACCAGACCTCGAGATTCCCCGTGGACCATCCAACAAGAACGACGTTCTTCAGTTCCAACGCAGAGACAAGCTTGATGAGATCCCTGCCATGCGTGACATAATCGTTCCCTTGCACGGTCTTCGTGGACAGGCCCTGTCCGCGAGGATCGATGGCAATGACCCGATATCGGTCCGAGAAATAGTCAATCTGATGCGAGAAAATCTCGCCGGAGAACGACAAGCCTGGTATGAAGACCAAAGCGTCGCCCTCGCCATGGTCCCAATAATGAATCTCGATTCCCGGATCAACTGTAAAATACTTGCTTTCAGTCCGCGCCACCGACATGCAAACCTCCTCATTATCGTCTTTGATTCCATATCGCCCCCGACGGGGTAAAACCGACTTTATCTGCGGTCGGAGTGTAATTCATGAAGGATCACCGACGGTTACTGAAACGAAACAATACTGACATGTGAACAGTAATATTCAGGAGCAGTCTAAGTGATTGAGTGGTGTTCTGCCCATTGACCGACGTCCGCGATTGCCGCCCCGCCGCAATTCTCCACCTTCTCTATTCCAGAGAATGGCAGTGGCAGAGCAGATATCAAAGAAACGAGGTCACGATGGCACAGACTGAAGGAAACGAACAGCTCAAAAAGGGAGCTATCGGCACCATGCCGCTGGTCTTCATGGTCATAGCGGCCGCGGCGCCCCTTGGTGCCGTCGCCGGGAATACACCGCTGGTCATCGGTCTTGGCAACGGCATCGCGGCGCCTTTGGATTTCCTTCTCGTAGGAATTCTTCTTCTCATCTTCTCGGTGGGATACACCGCCATGAGCCGGCATATCGTCAACGCCGGAGCCTTCTACACGTATATCAGCGCAGGCCTCGGGAAACGGCTGGGCTCGGCGGCTGGATACGTCGCCACGTTCTCATACAGCATGCTGACAATCTATTGCGCCAGCGCGAGCGGATATTTCGCTTCCAACACGATTCAGCAGACGTTCGGCGTGACCATCCCTTGGTGGGCGTGCTCGATTGTCTTGTTCGCCGTCATCTACGCGCTTGGCTGGTGCGGCATCGAGGCGGGCGCCACCGTGCTCATGGTGGCTCTGTCTCTGGAGATTGCCGTGCTTGCCGCGCTTGACATCGCCGTGCTCGTCGAGAAAGGCGCATCCGCTTTCACCCTCGATAGCTTCAGCTTCACAGAGTTCACGAAAGGTGCCCCCGGACTCGGTCTGACGTTCGCATTCCTGTGCTTCATCGGGTTCGAGGCCACGGCCATCTTCGGCGAGGAAGTCAAGGACCCCAAGACCACGGTGAAGCGCGCGACCTACATAGCCGTCATCATCATCGGCGTTATCTACGTCATCAGTTCGTGGGCGGGCATCGCCGCTATGGGAAGTTCAAAGATCGTCACCATGGCGCAGGGTGCGGACGCTGGGACAATTTATTACGTCATCGCCAAGAACAGCCTCGGCACAGTTTTCAGCACCATCTACGACTGGCTTTTCATCACCAGCTTCCTGGCGGCCTGGCTCTCCTCCTTCAACATGTCGTCCCGCTACATCTTCGCTTTTGGACGCAACGGGCTGCTCCCGCAGAGCGTCGCTCGCACCCAGTCACGGTTCAAGTCCCCTTACGTGGCAAGCACGATTCTCACGGCAGTCGGCCTCGTCATCATCATCGTCTATGCGGTGACGGGCCTTGACCCCTACCTTGACTGCGCGGCCATCTTCTCGGCCATCGCGGTCGTGGGCATCATCGCAGTAGAGGCGGTTGCGGCGATCTCCTTCATCCCCTATCTGCTCAGGAAGAACGGCGAAGAGGGCTTCCATTACAACAGATGGACGACGACGATCGCCCCAGCCCTTTCCGCGATAGGCCTCATCGGCATTCTTATCATGGTCATCATCAACTTCCCACTTCTGACGGGATCCACGAACATCGCCATCAACCTCCTGCCCGTTCTGCTGCTCGCCATCGCCGTTGGCGGATACCTCTACGCCCGGCATCTAGACATGCAGGGGCATCCCGTCGATCCCATGAACATCGACGTGAACTGAACCGGGGGACGGAGTCTCGGTCTCCCTCTCCCCTACGGGAGAGAGAGACCTC
>CALEGL010000133.1 GCA_937876495.1 uncultured Bifidobacterium sp. | reverse complement strand
CGGTTCTTTACCAGCGGTAGTGGGCGAAGGCCTTGTTCGCCTCGGCCATCTTGTGGGTGTCCTCGCGCTTCTTCACCGACGCGCCAAGGCCGTTGGAGGCGTCGAGGATCTCGTTGGCCAGACGCTCGGACATCGACTTCTCGCGACGGGCGCGGGAGTAGTCGGTGAGCCAGCGCAGCGACAGCGTGTTGGCGCGGGCGGGCTTGACCTCGACCGGCACCTGGTAGGTGGCGCCACCGACGCGCCGGGAGCGCACCTCAAGGCTCGGGCGGATGTTGTCCAGAGCGCGCTTGAGGACGGAGACGGGCTCCTGCTCCGTCTTCTCCTTGACCATATCCAGCGCGGAGTAGACGATGTCCTCGGCCAGCGACTTCTTGCCGTCGAGGAGGATCTTGTTGATGAGCTGCGCCACCACGGTCGAGCCGTAGATGGGATCGGGCAGCAGCTGGTGCTTCTTGGCGGGTCCTTTGCGTGACATGTCTTTACTTCGCCTTCTTCGCTCCGTACAGGGAACGTCCCTGCCTGCGGTCCTTGACTCCCTGGGTGTCGAGCGCGCCGCGCACGATGTGATAACGCACGCCGGGGAGGTCCTTGACTCGTCCGCCGCGCACGAGCACGATGGAGTGCTCCTGCAGGTTATGCCCCTCGCCGGGGATGTAGGCGGTGACCTCGATGCCCGAGCTCAGGCGGACACGGGCGACCTTGCGCAGAGCCGAGTTCGGCTTCTTCGGGGTGGTGGTGTAGACGCGGGTGCACACGCCGCGACGCAGCGGGCTTCCCTTGAGGGCCAAAGTCTTGGACTTCTTCGGCTTGGCCTGACGTCCTTTACGGACGAGTTGTTCTATGGTAGGCAACTTCGGTTCTCCGATTCGTTGGCTTGCTGGTTTCGTAGGGCCGCCGCACCGCGGCTCCTCCGTCCGACGCGAATCGAAGGAAGCAGCCCAGGTCCACCGGCCCGATGGCCCGTCGTCCTCATGCCGCCGCATTGCTGCGCGCACTTCTTACGGATTCGGGGATATCCCGATGCCCACGCCTGTCACATAAGGCATGCCACCGGCACACACGAAGCACGATTATACAGAAGGGATGGCCGACGCGTGAATCGGCAGGGACACGCGTGTCGCGACGCGCCGCTCGCCCTGTTCGCGGCCTTCCGGTATAGTATCCCTCTGTTGCGTCGGACCGGTTCCGGACCGACCCTCGATGGTGGATATAGCTCAGCAGGTAGAGCATCTGATTGTGGTTCAGAAGGTCGCGCGTTCGAACCGCGTTATCCACCCCATCGGAAGACCCCTGATTCCAAGGAATCCGGGGTCTTCCGCATCCATGGACGAAAGCTCGATGCACGATGGTGCCACCGTCGTGCATCGAGCATGCGCATCCAGGACGCGACCCGAGGAGGCCCTCATGCTGGTCATGGAGAACGACTATTCGCGCGGCGCCCATCCCTCCGTCCTGCGCAGGCTCGCCGAAACCAACGGAGAGTCCATGCCCGGCTACGGGACGGATCCGCTGTGCGCGTCGGCCGCGGCCCGCATCCGGGACCTGACGGGGGATCCCGACGACGACGTCATGTTCCTCGTCGGCGGCACGCAGACGAACCAGACCGTGCTGGACGTCCTCACGCCGCCGTACGCCGGTGTGGCGGCCGCGGACTGCGGACACATCTCCACGCACGAGGCGGGCGCCATCGAGGCAACGGGACGCAAGGTGATCGCCCTCCCCGCACACGGCGGGCGACTGGACGCCGACGACCTCGACCGGCTCTGCAGCGGGCTCGAGGGCGACCCCAACGGCGAGCATATGGTCTCCCCCGGCTCCGTGTATCTGTCACACCCCACCGAATACGGCACGCTGTACACGCTGCGGCAGCTGGAGGCCATCTCCTCCGTCTGCCGCCGTCACGGCATCCCCCTGTACGTCGACGGCGCCCGCCTCGGGTACGGGCTTGCCGCAAAAGGCACGGACGTGACGCCGCGGGAACTCGACCGTCTGACAGACGCCTTCACCATCGGCGGAACCAAGGTGGGAGCGCTCTTCGGCGAGGCCGTGGTCTTCCCCCGGCATGGGGCGCCGGCGCATCTGACGACGCGGGTCAAACGGCGCGGGGCCCTTCTGGCCAAGGGCTGGCTGCTCGGTCTGCAGTTCGACACGCTTCTGTCCGACGACCTGTACATGGACATCTCACGGAACGCCGATGACAGGGCCGATGAGGTCCGCGCCGCCCTGGACGAGCGGGGATACGGCATCGAGCATCGCTCGACGACCAACCAGATCTTCGTCTCCCTCGACGCCGGGTCGCGGCGGCGTCTGGAGCGGGGCGTGGTCCTCGGATTCTTGGGACGGGAGCCCGACGGCAACAGCCTCATGCGGATATGCACGAGCTGGGCCACCACGCCCGACGACGTCCGTCGGCTCGTGGAGCTGCTGTAGCTCCCCCGATCCCGACGCGTATCAGCGGAACTCCGGGTCCCTTCCCGCGCGGAAGTCGGCGATGGCCTCGCGCTCCATGGAGACGAAGCGGTCGACGCAGGATGAGACCGAGTACGTGCGGGCCGTATGCTCCGCGTACCGTGCGCCCCAGGCGAGACGCTCCGCCGGATGCTCGTACCACCAGTCGATGCGCGCGGCGAGCGTATGCGCGTCACGCGCAGGGAACAGGGACCGGTCGGTGAGGGCGAACTGCCCGGCGGCGCTGAGGTCGGAGCTCGCGATCACGGGGACCAGACCGCTGGCCATCCCCTCGAGCACGCTCAGCGATTCGATGTCGACGACGGAGGGATGGACGAACAGGTCGCATCCGCGCAGCAGCGCCGGCATGTCGTCGTTGTCGTGGAATCCGATGGACCAGGTCCCCTGGGGCAGCAGACGCGCGGCCTCGGCGCGCAGGCCGCCGAGCAGCGGACCCGTGCCGCAGATGACCAGCCTGATGTCACGCCGATGCCGGCAGACCGCCACGGCCCGGATGAGGGTGATGTGGTCCTTCTCATGGGACAGTCTTCCCGATGCGACGATGCGGAGGGCCGACCCCGCATCCGCCGGCCGCTGCGATGGTCCCTGAGGGGTGAACCGAGGCGAATACCCATTGGAGATGACGTGGATCGTGTTCGCGTACCCATGCTCGCGGAGCTGACGCGCAATCATCTCGCTCGGCGCGTGCACATGGCGGACCCCGCCGTACAGCCATCGGCGGAAGAGGCGATACAGCATGCCGCTCGCCCCGGGCATCCACCTGAGCGGACCCGCCGAGTACGTGACGTTCTCGGGCTGGAGATGGAAGCCGGCGGTCACCGGAATCCCCATCTCGCCCGCCACGCGCCGGGCCCCGCGGCCGAACGCGAAGGGCAGATACACGTGGACCACGTCCGCCCCGTCGAAGGCACGCCTGAACAGGGCCTCGTCGGGTCGGGCGAACTGCACCTGATGCCGCGCCGCGATGGCCGACCCCAGCGGAATGTCATGAACCCGCGCGGGGAACTCGGGGGCGCCGATCCCCACCATCCGCACGCGATGGCCTCGGCGGACCAGCTCATGGGCGTACTGCAGCGCGGAGTTCGACGTCCCGTTGCCCTTGTTGCCTATGGTGTCCACCACCATCGCGATGGTCAGGGGACCATCGTCGGCCCCCATGTTCCGGGAGGCCTGCGTCGGCCCCCTCCTTCCGTTCTCGTCCATTCGGCCCATGCTAGCCCGTGGCCGTAGGCGGCCGGACCAGGACGGGCGGGTCACGCGGGGCATGACACGGACGGGACGAGGGTCGCCATGGCACGGCACAATGGTGGCATGACCACAACGTCCCAGGATTCATCCACGTCCATGTCATCGTCCCACTCCCCCGTATCGCCGACCGCATCCGTCCCCTCGACGCCGTCCACGGCCCCCTCCGTCATCGAGCATCCTCTGGGCACCCCTCTGGGGCGGCGCTCCACGAGGGTGCTGCTGCTCGGATCGGGCGAGCTGGGCCGCGAAATCGCCATCGAGCTCATGCGCCTGGGCGCCTGGGTATGCGCGGCTGACAGCTACGCCGGCGCCCCCGCGGCCCAGGTGGCCCATGAGGCCCGAGTGCTCGACATGGCCGACCCGACCAGCCTCGATGCGCTCATCGACGAGGTCCGGCCCGACGTCATCGTCCCCGAGGTCGAGGCCATCGCCACGTCACGTCTCGCCCATGCCGCCGCCCGGGGGATCCAGGTCGTGCCCAGCTCCTCCATCGCCGCGATCTGCATGGACCGCGAACGCCTGCGCGTCATCGCGCATGAGGAGCTCGGACTGCCCACCACGCCGTACCGCTTCGCCGATGACCCCGAGCAGCTGCGCCAGGGCGCCGACGCCGTCGGCTACCCCTGCGTCGTCAAGCCCGTGATGAGCTCCTCCGGCCACGGCCAGTCCGTCGTCGAATCCCCCGACGGCATCGCCGCCGCCTGGCGCGAGGCCCAGACCGGACGCCGGGCCGCCAATGACGGCGGGGTGTCGCGGGTCATCGTCGAGGCCTTCGTCCCCCTCCAGAACGAACTCCCCGTCCCCCCCTTGACCCCCCCGGCCGGGGCCGTGCCCTGCCTTCCGTCCGCCCACCGCCGGCACCACGCCGACTACGCCGCGTCCTGCCCTCCCGCCGAGGCGCGGACTCCGCCCCCGCCGCAGCCGCGGGCCACGCCCCACCTCGCGCCCCGGCGCCCGCGCACCCCCCGCCAGCCC
>CALEGL010000132.1 GCA_937876495.1 uncultured Bifidobacterium sp. | reverse complement strand
CTTCGTCGGCGACGACTTCGACCAGACGCCATTGAACCCGCCGTTGTCGTCCGGCAGGTCGCGTCCCAGCTGGCGATGGGGCAGAAGCGCGTCAAGACCCGCCTTCTCCAGCCTGTCCACCAGGTCGCCGGTGAGCTCCTGCAGGGCGAGCACGTCGATGGACCGCGTCCGCACGGCCGTGACGACGGCGTCCGCGTCGACGGCCCCCTTGTGGCAGTTGAGGGTCATCACCCGGCAGGAGGCGCGGCGGCCCCGGCGGCGGGAATCCGCCTCCTGCGACCCCTTCCTTCCGCGTCGACGGTAGTGGCCGAGTCCGAGGACGTTGACGCCGAGCAGAAGCAGCACCGCGACGACGGCCGAGGCCCAGTCGCCGACGCTGGCGGCAAGGATGGCCGCCAGGCCCGCGGGAATCCACAGGAAGCGCACCAGGGCGATGAGATAGGGCAGCTGCTGATGGCCGTCCATGCCCGCGGGAAGCCCCCGCACCGCCGCCCACAGCACCAGCGTGAGCACGATGAGCATCATCCAGGTCATCCGTCATCCTCCTTGGATCGCGTCCGTCGCGTGGATCGGGTTCCGTGAGCCTGGCCACCGTGAGTTCGGTCACCGCGGATCGGACTCTTCATGCGTCGGTGCTCGTCCTCCCCATGCCGTTTCCATCCCGTGTTGGGCGTGGCCGGGCGGGCCGGGGCGTGGGATGGGTACGGCACGCGCATGGAACGGCTAGCGTCCGAACAGACCTGACAGTCCCCCGCCGAGGTTCGGAGGCAGGTCGGGCGCGCCGTTCTGCCCCAGAACCTCCTCGAGGTTCGCGGGAAGCGCGGGGTTCTGCGGCTTTCTGGCGAAGGCGGAGCCGCCAGAGTCCCTGGAGCCGCCCGCCAGGCGCTCGCGCAGGGCCTTCTCCTCGGCCTCGCGCTTCATGGGGTTCCCGGACTTCGAACGGTTCTTCTTCTTGCCGCCCTTGGAGCCCTTGCGGTTCTTCTTTCCGCCTCCGGGCCCGCCGAGGCCGGGGATGCCGGCGCCCATGCCGCGCACGGTCATCCTCCGCATCATCTTGGCCGCCTGTTCGAAGCGCTGGAGAAGCCCGTTGACCGCCGACACCGTCACGCCGGAGCCGTAGGCGATGCGCGCCCTGCGCGAGCCGTCGATGATGGAGGGGTCGCGGCGCTCGGCCGGGGTCATCGAACGGATGATGGCCTCGGTGCGGTCGATCTCATGCTCGTCGATCTGCTCCAGCTCGCGCCTGTGCTGCGCCATGCCGGGGATCATCCCCAGCAGGCTTTTCATCGAGCCGAGCTTGCGCACCTGCTGGAGCTGCTCGAGGAAGTCGTCGAGTCCGAAGGTGCCGGAGGACATGCGCTCGGCGGCCTTGCGGGCCTGCTCCTCGTCGAACTGCTTCTGCGCCTGTTCGATGAGGGTGAGGATGTCGCCCATGTCGAGGATGCGCGAGGCCATGCGGTCCGGGTGGAAGACCTCGAAGTCCTTGAGGCCCTCGCCCGTGGAGGCGAAGAGGATGGGCTTGCCCGTCACGCTCGCCACGGACAGCGCCGCGCCGCCGCGGGCGTCGCCGTCGAGCTTGGAGAGCACCACGCCCGTGAAATCGACGCCCTCGTCGAAGGCCTTGGCGGTGCGCACCGCGTCCTGACCGATCATGGCGTCGATGACGAAGAGGATCTCGTCGGGACGGATGGCGTCGCGGATGTCGCGCGCCTGGCGCATGAGCTCCTCGTCCACGCCGAGGCGTCCGGCGGTGTCGACGATGACCGTGTCGTAGAGCTTCGTGCGGGCCAGCTCCACGCCGTCGCGGGCCACCTTCACGGGATCGCCCGTGGTGAGTCCGGGGGAGGTGACGGCTTCGCCGCCATCGGACTGCACGCCCTTCTCGGGGGCGTACACGGGAACTCCCGCGCGCTTGCCCACCACCTGCAGCTGGGTGACGGCGTGGGGACGCTGGAGGTCGGCCGCGACCAGCAGGGGCGTGTGCCCTGACTCGTGCAGCCAGTAGCCGAGCTTGCCGGCCAGCGTCGTCTTGCCGGCGCCCTGCAGACCGGCGAGCATGATGACGGTGGGTGGGTTCTTGGCGACGTGCAGGGGGCGGTCCACGCCCGCGCCGAGGATCGCCGTGAGCTCCTCGTTGACGATCTTCACCACCTGCTGGGCGGGGTTGAGGGCCTGGGAGACCTCCTCGCCGAGCGCGCGCTCGCGGATGCGGGCGCAGAAGGGGCGGACGACCTCGAGGGCGACGTCGGCGTCGAGAAGAGCGCGGCGGATTTCGCGGATGGTGCCGTCGATGTCCGCGTCGGTGAGTTTGCCCTTGCTGCGCAGGTGCCGGAACGCGCCGGAAAGCCTGTCGGTCAGAGAACTGAATGCTGCCATAGTGCCCCCAGTCTAGCGGAACGGGCGTGTCGCCGTTGCGTCCGTCATCCGCTCGTCATGTGTCCGTTCGAGCGCCGGTTCGGCGCCGGTCCGGTCAGTCGCGAGTCGGATGGGTCCGGGAGGCGTCGGCCGGGTTCGCGGCGTCCGCGTGTCCGTCCCCACTGCGACGATCCCCGGAATCATGCGGCCCGTCCTCGACGAGGCTCCATGTGCTTCCGTGCGCCCCATCCTCGATGGCTATCCCGGCGGCCGCCAGGTCGTCGCGGATGGCGTCGGCGCGCGCGAAGTCACGGGCCCTACGGGCCTGGTCCCGCATCTCGAGCTCGCGGCCGACGAGGGCGTCCAGGGCCTTCGACGCCGCCGCGTCGCCTCCCTTGTCATTCGCAGCCCACGGCCGCGCGAGCGGGTCGAGGCCGAGCACGTCGAGCATGGCGCGCACGTCCGTCAGGGACCGGCGCACCCGCTCCAGCGTCTCGGCGTCATCCGGGCGGTCGTCCAGGGAGGACAGCAGCGCGTTGCCGGAGCGGATGGCGGTGAACACCGCCGCGATGGCTCCCGAGACGTTGACGTCCTCGTTCATCGCGGCCGTGAAGTCGCCGGGTAGGGCGTCGGCGTCCACTGCGACGATCTCCTCGCGCGAGGGTTGTCCGCCCAAGGCCACACCGGCACGCTCGATGAAGTTCGTCACCCGCTCGTACGCCGCGCGGGCCTCCTCGAGCGTCCGGCCGGACCATTCGAGCATCGAGCGGTACTGCACGGAGCCCAGGGCGTAGCGCACCACCCAGGCGGGGTTGTCGGCGAGCACCGAGGGCACGGAGAGCCCGTTGCCCAGCGACTTGGACATCTTCTCGCCCTTGGCGGTCACCCATGCCGAATGCATCCAGCGGGCGGCGGAGTTCCATCCCGCGGCGCGCGTCTGGGCCATCTCGTTCTCGTGATGCGGGAAGCGCAGGTCGAGACCGCCGCCGTGGATGTCGAACATGCCGTTGAGATAGCGATGACTCATCGCCGAGCATTCGATATGCCATCCAGGCCGCCCGACACCAAAGGGCGTCGCCCATCGGGCAGTCAGCGGATCGGTGGCTTTCGGTGACTTCCACAGGGCGAAATCCCTAGGATCATGCTTGTTGGGTGAGAGATCTGCAGGATCCACCGGATTGTACTTGTCATCGCCGGCAGCATCCACGCTCGGGCCCATACGGTCGGCCACCGCCGCAGCCTCGTCCACCTCGGCGGCACCTTGCTTCTGATGTGTCAGCTCTCCGTAGTGAGGCCAGCTGGCACATCGAAATACACGGCACCCGTCGGTTTCCCCTCAGCATCACGCACTATGT
>CALEGL010000131.1 GCA_937876495.1 uncultured Bifidobacterium sp. | reverse complement strand
CCGAACCGGCTCAGACCCGACCGGTGACGGCCAGACCGCCCTGGTCCACCGGCCCCTCATAGTCGCGGATGGCATGGTAGAGGGCGTTGAGCCAGAACCCCTGCCCCAGACCGGGAAGCGGATCGGCCGTCCCCCAGACGTCCAGGAGGTACTCATGGTCGCGGTCGGGCGGCGTCGGGCCGTTGTAGCGCATGATGACGGCCGGGTTCACGTCCCCGACGAGAGCCCCGGCATGCGAGGTGCGGCCCTGCAGCGCCTCGGGGATCATCGAGGGCAGGGTGCGCGAGAAGTCGGCCGGGATGGCCAGCGCATGCGAATCGTTGAAGTCGTACATGAGCGCGTCCACGGGGACGTTGGCGACGGCCCAGTGAATCCATTCGAAGCCGCAGACCGGGATGGCGTCGGGGTCGACGAGCTGCCAATGCAGCCAATGCACGTCGGGGCGCATGTCGTCGACGTAGAAGGGGAAGGAGACCACGGGGACGCCGTCCACGCAGTTCTCCTGCGGCGCCTTCTTCGCATAGGCGCCGGGAATGACGGTGAAATCCGCAGAGACTCTCATGGCTCCAGTATTCCACGCCCGCATGTCGAGGGGACCCGGCTCCGCCCTGCGCCAAGGCGCGGCGGCGTCCGGCCCCTCGGCGGAGGATCACCAGGCCGGGTGGTAGAACTCCCCGTCCAGCGCGGCCTTCGCCTTCTCACGGGCCTCCTCGATGGTGTGCGAGAGCAGTTCGGCGCGCACGTCGTCGAGGGCCACGGGGGTCATGGACAGCGAGTTGACGCCGAGACCGGCCAGCACCACGGCCAGGTCGGGGTCGGCCGCGGCCTCCCCGCAGACGCCGACGGGCATGCCGTGGGCGTTGCCGGCGTCGGCGATGAGCTTGATGGCGCGCAGCACGGCGGGATGCCAGGCGGTCTGGTAGTTCGCCACGGAACCCAGGGTGCGGTCGGCGGCCAGCGTGTACTGGGTGAGGTCGTTCGTGCCGATGGACACGAAGTCGGCCACCTCGGCGACCTTGTCGGCCACGAGGGCGATGGACGGCACCTCGGCCATGGCTCCGACCTTCTTGAGGCCCTTCTCCTTGCCCAGACGCACGAAGTACGCGGCCTCATGCTCGTCCGCCACCATGGGGGCCATCACCCACAGGTCGGCCTCGGTGGCGGCGTCCGCACGAGCCAGCGCCTCGAGCTGGTCCTCAAGCACCTGATGGTGGACGCGCAGCGTGCGCAGACCACGCAGGCCGAGGGCCGGATTCGGCTCGTCCTCGGGCGTGAGGAAGGGCAGGGGCTTGTCGGCTCCCGCGTCGAGCATGCGGATGACGACCTTGCGTCCCGGGAAGCGCGACAGCAGCCGGGTGTAGGCCTCGGTCTGCTCCTCGACGCTCGGAGGCTGCTCGTTGCCGATGAACAGGAACTCGGTGCGGAACAGGCCCACGCCCTCGGCGCCATATTCGAGAGCCGAATCGGCGTCCTCCGGCTTGCCGACGTTGGCGAGAAGCGGAAGCGGCGTGCCGTCCTTCAACGCGCCCGGCCGGCCGCGCAGGCTGCGGGCGTGAGCGGCATGCGCCCGGGCCTCATCGGCCTGGCGTCGCTGCTCGGGGGTGGGGTCG
>CALEGL010000130.1 GCA_937876495.1 uncultured Bifidobacterium sp. | reverse complement strand
TTCTTTTCTTCGGCAGCGTCAGATTGGGATAAGAGACAGGTTCGTGGGGTCCGACGTCCCCGTCGACTGCGAGCCCGCGGGCGTCGGACCGTCCGGGGGCGTCGCGGCGCCGGTTCTCGACGTCGATCCGGTTATGGGGCGGTCGGTGGTGCGCGACGGGGCGCCCTCGGATCCGTCGGAGGGGGCGCGCGCCGTCGGTCCGGGACCGGTGCGGGAGGACGGCGCGGTTCCCACGGATGGAGTGAAGGATGGCGTGAAGGCCTGCGCATCCGTCGCGGATGCGGGCGGGCTGGCCGTGAAGGGTCTGCGCATCCGTCACCACCGCTGCATCGAGGAGACCATCCAGGGAGCCGGGCGCTGCTTCGTCATCGTGCGCGACGCCGGCTATCTGCCGAGCACGGCCGACTGGCATGCCCGGATACACCGGTGCTCGCAGCGCTTCCTTGATCGTCGCTCCCTGGTGGACGCCCTGTGCCCGCCCGAGGACGCCGGCGATCTGACGGTGTCTTCCGACGACGTTCCCGCCTTCGCCAGGGAGATCCTGCCCGCGCTGGCTCCCCGGCACACGGATGACAGGGGAGGCGAGGACGGAGAGGATGCGGGGGATGCCGACGCTCCCGTGCTCGTCGCGGACGTCCCCGAGGGACTTCTCGGGCTGCGCCGGGAGCCCTGCCGCATCGAGTTCTATATGGACAGGGATCGCAAGGGCGTGTCCTGCGATCTGAAGGCCCGGTACGACGACCGCCGCTTCGAGGTGTTCGACGGGCCGCATCCGGATGACGGCGTCCTCCGCGACGAGGCGACCGAGCGGCTCGCCGTCCAGGCGGTGCTGCGTTTCTTCCCTCGTCCCGAGGGCCCGGTGGCGCGCATCCCGGAGGATGAGGACGAGGCCATCCACGCGCTCGTGACCCGGGGGGTGGCCATCCTCCGCCAGGTCGGCGAGGTGTTCTGCACCTCCGCCTTCGACGGGCTGACGCCCCGGAGGCATCCGAAGATTCGCCTGGGACTGTCCGTCGCGTCGGGGCTCGTCGAGATCTCGCCCATCGCCGATGACGTGGATCCGGCGGACGTGCCCGGAATTCTCAGGGGGATTCGCGAGCGTCGGCGATACCACCGGCTTCGCGACGGCTCCTTCGTGGCGCTCGCCGATGTCGACGCCACCGCCCTCGACAAGGCCGCCGCGGATCTTGACGTGCCTCTTCGCGACTTCGAGGCCGGTCCCGTCGACGTGCCGCTGTTCCAGGGCTTCTACCTCGATTCGCAGGCCGAGGAGCGCGACGAAAGCGAGGAGTTCCGCGACGCCATCGGTGCCCTGAAAGACATCGACCCGACGGCGTATGCGGTTCCCGAAGCCTTCTCCGGCGTGCTGCGCCCCTATCAGACCGAGGGGTTCCGTTGGCTCAACGCCCTGTGGGACAAGGGATTCGGCGGTGTGCTCGCCGACGAGATGGGACTCGGCAAGACCGTGCAGCTGCTCGCCCTGCTCGAGTCCCGACGCGATGAGGCGAGGACCATCGGCCCCAGCCTCGTCGTCTGTCCCGCCTCGCTCGTCTACAACTGGACCGCCGAGGCCGCGCGATTCGCCCCCGACCTGCGCGTGGCGGCCGTGGCCGGAGACAAGGACGAGCGCCGGGCTCTGCTGGAGGATCCCCAAGCGCACGACCTTCTCGTCACCTCCTACGACCTGCTGCGTCGGGACGTCGACGACTACGAAGGGGTCCCCTTCGCCAGCATGACCATGGACGAGGCCCAGGCCGTCAAGAACCGCGCCACCAAGGCCGCACGCGCGGTGCGGGCGGTCCAGGCGCGGCACCGCTTCGCACTGACGGGCACGCCCATCGAGAACCGTCTCGCCGAGCTGTGGAGCCTGTTCGATGTGCTCGACCCCGGCATGCTCGGCTCCTACGCGCATTTCCGCGAGCGTTTCGACCGGCCGGTGCTGGCGGGCGACGAGGACGCGCAACGGCGACTGCAGTCCCTGGTCGGTCCGTTCATCCTCCGGCGGCGCAAGTCCCAGGTGCTTGACGACCTTCCCGACAAGACGGACACCGTCATCACCGTGCGGCTGGAGGGCGCGCAGCGGCGTCTGTACGCCGCGCTCGAGCAGAGGCTGCGGGCCACCATCCTCCATGACAGGGAGGCGCTGTCCGCCACGGGGAAGATCCGGGTGCTCGCCCAGCTCACCCGGCTGCGCCAGGTGTGCTGCGACCCCCGGCTCGTCGCCGAGGAGGGGTCGCTGAACGCCGTCGGGGTCGTCGGGGCGTCCGGGGAAGCGGCGCAGGGTGATGCGGCTTCTGATGGAGCTGCTCCCGGTGGAGCGTCGTCAGAAGACGCGTCCGGGGGAGCGGATGGCCTCTCGGGAGCCGCCATCGGGACCTCCGCCACCCGGTCGCCGCGCCGCCGCGCCGCCTCGGCCAAGCTCGGCGCCATCGACGACCTCGTCTCCTCCTGCAGGGACGAGGGCCGAAAGATGCTCATCTTCTCCCAGTTCACCAGCTTCCTCGACCTCATCGCTCAGAGGCTGCGCGAGCAGGGCATCGCCTACGACGTCATCACGGGATCCACTCCCAAGCGCCGTCGCGTCGAACTCGTCGACGCCTTCAACGCCGATGACACGCCCGTCTTCCTCATCTCCCTGAAGGCCGGCAACACGGGACTCAATCTCACGGGCGCCAGCGTCGTCGTCCACGCCGACCCCTGGTGGAACGCGGCCGCCCAGGAGCAGGCCGACGACCGCGCGCATCGCATAGGCCAGAGGCATGTCGTCGATGTGTATCGCATCGTCGCCCAGGACACCATCGAGGAGCGCATCATCCGGCTGCAGCAGGCCAAATCCGACCTTGCCTCGCGCTTCGTGGACCAGGCCTCCTCCGATTCGGCTTCGCCGCTGTCTTCTCTGACGCGCGAGAACCTCCTGCAGCTGCTGGG
>CALEGL010000129.1 GCA_937876495.1 uncultured Bifidobacterium sp. | reverse complement strand
AGGGGCCGGCCGGACGGATACAAGGAGGTATTCATGGCAGAGACGATCAACGCCGGCGACGCGGTGCTGCGTGTCCTGGAGGCCTGGGGGGTCCCCCGCATCTATGGTCTTCCCGGTGGTTCCTTCGATTCGATGATGAACGCGATCCACAACGAGAAGGACGGCATCGACTTCATCCAGGTGCGTCACGAGGAGGGTGGTGCCATCGCCGCCTCGGCCGAGGCCAAGCTCACCGGCCGCATCGGCGTGTGCTTCGGGTCCTCGGGCCCCGGCGCCGTCCATCTGCTCAACGGCCTGTACGACGCGCGCGAGGACCACGTCCCCGTGCTCGCCCTCGTCGGCCAGGTCCCCATGCAGTTCATGAACATCGACTTCTTCCAGGCCATGGACGAGGAGCCCATCTTCGCCGACGTCGCGGTGTTCAACCGCACCGCCACCACCGCGGCCGGCCTGCCCGCGCTCATCGACGAGGCCGTGCGCCAGGCGTACAAGTACAGCGGCGTCGCCGTCATCACCATCCCCAAGGACCTCGCGTGGACGCCCATCGAGTTCGACGTCGACACGGTGGCCACCGCACGCAACTTCCGCAAGCCGCTGCCCGTGCAGCCTCACCATGACCTCGTCGAGAAGGCCGTCTCGCTCATCGAGTCCGCCAAGGCCCCGCTGCTGTGGTTCGGCCGCGGCGCCAGCTCCGCGCATGACGAGCTCGTCGAGATCTCCCGCAAGTTCAAGATGCCGATGGTCTCCACGCATCCGAGCAAGGGCGTCGTCGAGGACACCGACCCGGCGTTCCTCGGCTCCTCGGGCCGCGTCGCCACCAAGACCGCCACCGAGGCGGGCTTCGCGGCGGACCTCATCCTGTGGGTCGGCAACGACAACCCCTTCGCGGCCAAGATCGTCGGGCCGAACGCCAAGGTCATCCAGATCGACAACGACCCGGAGAAGCTCGGCAAGCGCCTGCAGCCGCAGATGGCGCTCGCCATCCTCGCCGACGCCAAGCTCACGCTGCGCGAGATCCTTGACGCGGGCCGGGAGCTTCCGGAGACCCCGTTCTACCGGGCCTGCCTGGCGAGCAAGCGCAACTGGGAGGAGTGGATCGCCTCCTTCAACGACGACCAGCGCACCCCGCTGCGCCCCGAGCCGATCTTCCACATCATCAACGAGCAGGCCGACCCCGACGACGTGTTCCTCATCGACGTCGGCAACGTCAACATCAACTTCGCCCGCCTGACGCATCTGAGGCCCACGAACCGCTGGGCCACCTCCGGCAAGCACGCCACCATGGGCTTCGCCGTGCCGGGGTCGCTGGCGGCCAAGCTCGAGTACCCGGACTCCACCGTGTACTCGCTGAGCGGCGACGGCGGCTTCGCGATGATGAGCGAGGAGATCCTCGCCCAGGTCAAGTACCATCTGCCCGTCGTCAACGTCGTGTTCTCCAACCAGACGCTGGGCTTCATCGAGGCCGAGCAGCGCGACGACTCGCACCAGCCGCTCTCCGGCGTCGACCTCATCGACACCGACTGGGCGAAGGTCGGCGAGGGCTACGGCGCCTTGGGCTTCACCGTGCGCACCGTGGAGGAGGCCCGCAAGGCCTTCGCCGAGGCCAAGGCCGCCGACCGTCCGTCGGTCATAGACGTCAAGCTCACCGGCGACATGCCGTTCACGACGATGTACATGCATCTGTCGGAGCATGACGATCCCGCCGCCGTGAAGGAGTTCACGGACAGGTACGAGGCCTGGCCTCTCAAGGCCCTCGACTACTGGATCGAGCAGGAGCAGGCGAAGGCCTGACACGCTCCCGAGGCGGCGGGGGAAGGCCGGATGGTCCCGCCGCACGGATCCGGAAGTCACGGGGTCCGCAGACCCGTGGGTCTAGGAGGAGGCACCCGACGATGAGTCCGCGAATGGCGGACGCGCCGTCGGGTGCCTCCTCGTATGTGAGCTTGCTCACATACGTGAGGCAAATTCCCTTCAGCGAACGGACGTGGATGGCGAAAGGCCATGGGACGTTCTACCATCGCAGACCAGAGGCATCCCATAAGGATGTGAAGAGAGAGCTGCGATTCGTCCCCTATTCGCCCGATCAGGCGGCGGGAGGGTCGCACGCGGCGGGCCCGTGGGTCCGTTCCGCATTCGTTTCGCAAGAAGGATCGGGACATTGTCCTCAGCAACCGTGCAGGCGGAGGAACCGTCTGCCACCGCATCGATTTCGTTATCCAAACCCCTGAACTCCCCGGCCGAGGTCATCGGCGCCAGCCTGGTCGGCACCACCGTCGAGTTCTATGACTTCTACGTGTACGCGACGGCCGCCGTGCTGGTCTTCCCCACGCTGTTCTTCCCGTCGATCAACCACACCGCGGCCCTGCTGGCGTCCTTCGGCGTCTTCGGCGCCGCCATGATCGCGCGCCCGGTGGGCGCCATCTTCTACGGCCACATGGGCGACAAGCGCGGCCGCAAGCACACCCTGGTCGCCTGCCTGCTGACGATGGGCATCGCCACGTTCTGCGTCGGCCTGCTGCCCACCTACACCCAGGTCGGCATCGTCGCCCCCGCGCTGCTGCTCATCCTCCGCCTGACGCAGGGCTTCGCCCTCGGCGGCGAATGGTCCGGCGCGGCGCTGGTCGCCACGGAGAACGCCCCGGAGAACAAGCGTGCCCTCTACGGCACGTTCCCGCAGCTCGGCGCCCCCATCGGCTTCATCATCGCCAACGGCCTGTTCCTCATCATCAACTACGCGCTGCCCCATGCGGACGGCACGGCGGTCGAGTCCAGCGCGTTCCTCAGCTGGGGCTGGCGCATCCCGTTCCTGTTCAGCTCGATCATGGTGGCCATCGGTCTGTGGGTGCGTTCCAAGCTCGCCGAGTCCGAGACCTTCAAGGAGGCCGAGAAGCGCGGCGCCATCGTCAAGGTCCCGCTGTTCGACACCCTCAGGCACCATATGAAGGCCGTCATCCTCGGCACGTTCGCCATGCTCGCGACCTACGTGCTGTTCTATCTCATGACGACGTTCAGCCTCACCTACGGCACCGCCTCCTCGTCGGCGTCGCCCGCGGGGCTGGGGATCAGCTATACCGACTTCGTGCTCATGCAGATCATCGGCGTGGTGTTCTTCGGTCTGTTCACTCTGCTGTCCGGCCCGCTGGCGGATGCCGTCGGACGTCGCAAGCTGCTCATCTGGGTGACCGTGATCATCATCGCCTTCGCGCTGATGTTCCCGATCTTCCTCGATGACAAAAGCGGCACGTCCTTCAGCGGCGCCCTCGCCGAGGCCTTCCTCATCCTGGGCTTCACGCTGATGGGCTTCACCTTCGGGCCGATGGGCGCGCTGCTGCCGGAGATGTATCCGACGAACGTGCGCTACACGGGCTCGGCCATCGCCTACAACGTCAGCTCGATCCTCGGCGCGGCCCTCGCCCCCATCATCGCCACCGCGCTGTGGAGCGCCGCCGGCGGCAGCACCTGGCTGGTCGGCGTGTACCTCGCCGGCGCCTCCGTGCTCACGCTCATTGCCCTGATCCTCACGCATGAGACCAAGGACATGGACTACAACGGCGACATCGGCAGCGCCGACTGACCGTCGGCCGGCCGTGCCGGCATGCGGATTCTGACGTCCGCGACCTTCAGGGGCTCCCTCGGGAACGCTTCGGCGTTCGGCGGGGGAGCCCTTCGTCATGCCGTTCCGTTTCGGTCGACGTGGCGGGGAAGGATATATGTCGAATCGAGGTATTCCTTTGGCGAAATCCCGCACCGGTGACGAGCGCCCGATGATAGATTGAGGCCATTCGACGGGCGGATCGGGCCGGTCGGCGTCGCATCGGCGGTCGCCTCCTCCGCCCCGTCCGTGTCATATGAGGCCGACGTCATCCGCCGTCGCCCGTCACCGACCCAGAAAGGGAGCACCCATGCCGAGCACCGAGGAGCAGGTCGCCGCCATCATCGAGGCCAACGGGAGGCGTCCGCCGGTTCCGCAGCCGGGCGCCATGCAGTTCGGGATCATGAGCGTTTCGGACGTCACGCGCGACCCCGTCAGCGGCTACGTGCCCAGTGAGGGGGAGAGGCTCGTCGACTCCCTCGAGGAGGCCGTCCACGCCGAGCAGGCCGGATTCGACGTGTACGCCATCGGCGAGCATCACAATCCACCGTTCTGGTCGTCCTCGCCCACGACGTTCCTCGCCGCCGTCGCCGCCCGCACCACGCGGCTCGTCGTCTCCACCTCCACGACCCTCATCACCACCAACGACCCGGTGAGGATCGCCGAGGAGTACGCGGTGCTCCAGCACGTCGCCGGCGGCCGCGTCGACCTCATGCTCGGCCGGGGCAACACCGCGCCCGTCTACCCCTGGTTCGGCAAGGACATCCGCGAGGGTCTTCCCCTCGCCCTTGAGAACTACAACCTTCTGCATCGGCTGTGGCATGAGGACGTCGTCGACTGGAAGGGACACTACCGCACACCGCTGCAGGGCTTCACCTCCATCCCGCGCCCTCTGGACGACGTGCCGCCCTTCGTGTGGCACGGCTCCATCCGCACCCCGGAGATCGCCGAGCAGGCGGCCTTCTACGGCAACGGCTTCTTCGCCAACGGCATCTTCTGGCCCGAGGACCACTTCCGTCGGCTCGTCGACCTCTACCGCACCCGCTTCGAGCACTGGGGGCACGGCACCCGGGAGCAGGCCGTCGTCGGCATCGCCGCGCAGGTTTACATCCGCGACCGCTCGCAGGACGCCATCCGCGAGTTCCGGCCCTACTTCGACGAGTCACCCGTGTACAAGGGAGGCCCTTCGCTGGAGACCATGATGGCCGAGACGCCCCTGCTCGTGGGCTCGCCGCAGCAGGTCATCGACCGGGTGCTGCACCAGCACGAGATCTACGGCGACTACGCCAGGCAGATGTTCTTCGTCGACCATGCCGGCCTGCCCAAGTCCGCGGTGCTCGAGCAGCTCGACATCCTCGGCGAGAAGGTGCTGCCCGTGCTACGCCGCGAGTTCGCCGCCATGCGTTCGCCTGAGGCGGTGCGCACGCCCACCCACGCGGACATGGTGAAGGCCAGGTACGGGGACGCCGAGCCGCGTCAGCCCCGTCCCAACGCCAACCGCGGCGACAACGTCACGGGCACGAGCCCCTACGTCGACACCGACCCGTCCGTGAAGGTGAGTCTGCCCGACCTGTGACGGCGGAGGACGGAACAACTGAGCGGGAAAGGATGACGATGAGCGGAAGCGATGGCGGGGAACGCGATGCGGCATCGGGGAAGAGGATGGCTCCCGGTGGCGAGGTCACATCGACGGGTGGGACGTCCGAGCGCCATATCACCGTGGTGAGCGCCGGGGTGGGCGACCCCTCGACGACCACGAAGCTCGGGGAGGCCGTCGCCCTCGAGGCCGCGCGGTATCTGCGGGAGCACGGCGTCGACGTGGCGGTCCGTCTCGTCGACCTGCGTCCGCTGGCGCGTGACGTGGCCGTCGCCGCGGTCAGTCGGCAGGTCTCCCCGGCGCTGAAGCAGGCCATCGGGACCGTGGCGACCTCCGACGGCGTCGTGGCCGCCTCGCCGGTGTTCAAGGCCTCGTACTCGGGTCTGTTCAAGGAGTTCTGGGACGTGACCGAGCCCGACGTCATGCTGGCCATGCCCGTCGTCGTCGTGGCCACCGGAGGCTCGGACCGCCATGCGCTGGTGCCCGACACCGACATGCGCTCGCTGTTCGCCTTCCTGCGGGCGATCGTGGCTCCGACGAGCGTCATGGCGGCCGGCGCCGACTGGGCCTCGACCGGCCTGGCCGACCGAGAGAGGCGGGCCGGCCGGGAGCTCGCCGCCTTCATCCTCTCCGACGTCCGTCCGGCGGTGATGGACGCCGCCGGCGGCGGGTACCGCCGCAGGTTCGGCACCGCCACGGTTGACAGGGAAGGTCAGGGTCCGTCCGCCGCGTTGTCCGGCCTCCACCCCCGGCGCACGCGG
>CALEGL010000128.1 GCA_937876495.1 uncultured Bifidobacterium sp. | reverse complement strand
GCCAATTGGGATGTGGTGTAATTGGCAACACAGCTGATTCTGGTTCAGCCATTCTTGGTTCGAGTCCAGGCATCCCAGCCAATGGAAGGGCCCTACTCCCCAAAAGGGAGCGGGGCCCTTCTTCGTATCCGTGCTCAATCGGACTTGAGCGCCATCCGTGCGCCATCCTCTCGGCGCGGTCACGTGATTCCATGACTTCATCCGTCTTCCGCGTCCGTCTCCATCGGTTCGGTGTTCGGTGCGGCTGCGGCCGAATCCGATGGCTCCGTCGGTCGGGGGCATATGCGGATTCATGGTCCATGCGACACGCTCAGGTAATGTGGTGAGGTATGAGTGAACTGGCCAGGGACATTCGGACGATAGCGTCCGACCTGCGGCTTCGTCCGGCCTCCGGGGCGGACCCCTCCCGTCCCCTGTCCATCTCCGCGCGTCTGGGACGCCTGCAGTTCCATCTGTCGGGGAAGTTCCGGGTCCTGCAGTTCGCCGACGTGCAGGCGGGGCCGAAGGTCTCCCGCGACACCGTCCGTCTCGTCCGGGCCGCCGTGGAATCGGCCCGTCCGGACGTCGCCATCTTCACTGGCAACCAGATCGCCGGCTATGACGAGGCCTACGAGGAGACGTTCCGCAAACGGCGGTGGTCGCCTTCCCATGTCCACGGCGGACCCGGGGCGGTTTCGCGCAGGGAGGCGCTCGGCCGCACCGAACGGCTCGTGCATGACACCATAGCTGCGTTCGCCGCCCCTCTCGAGGAGCTGGGCGTGCCCTGGGCCGTCACCTACGGCAACCACGACCTGCAATGCGGTCTGGATCCCGACCGCATGGACGCCGTGTACCGGAGCTTCGCCGGATGCCTCAATGCAGTCCCCGCCTCCGCCGTGTCCGGTGGTCTTGCGGACGCTCAGGGTCAGCGTCCGCTGCCCGACCAGGACGTGCTCGTCTGCGAGCCGGGCACCTTCGCGCTTCCGGTGTCCGACGTCGACCACGCCCGTACGGTGATCGGGATTGCGCTCGTCGACTCCGGCGACTATTCACGCTCGGGCGGCTACGGCTCGCCCAGTCGCGAGGCCTTGGGCTTCCTCGCCGGACTGCGCTCGCGCATCGGGGCGTCGTCCATGGGCGTTCGGCATGTCGCCGTCCCGCAGTACTATCGGCTGCTGCGGGAGGGGCCCCGGACGGCGGCGCATGCCATCGAGGGATATCGTGCCTTCGCCGGTCGCACCTTCGTGCTCGACGAATCCGCCACTCTGCCCGGAGGGTTTCTGGGGGAGGGCGTGAGCTGTCCGGACGTGGAC
>CALEGL010000127.1 GCA_937876495.1 uncultured Bifidobacterium sp. | reverse complement strand
GTCCCCAGAGCGATCGTCCCCGTCCCGACTGCGACGACGACGCCGGAGCCGCCCGCCAACGCCCCGCGATGCGCAGCCACGGAATCGGGAACGAGAAGGACGACGTCGGCGCCGATATCCCGGCGACGGACTCCGCCAGACGGGCGCCGTCCGAAACAAGCGAGGACATGCCCGCCGAGTCCAGACAAACCGACCGAAGACGGGAGGGGCCCTCCCCCACACCCCAATCGAGTCCTCGGGCCACCCCGGCGACCAGGGCGAGGATGTCATCGGTCCGATGGGATCGCCCCACACGGGAGACGCATGACAGATCGGGGCCCACGGGACGAAGTCGTCCACTCGCGTCGATTTCGGCGAGTCTCGCCCTGCACCCGGAACCGCCGATGTCCACCCCGCAGACAAAAGCCCCTGCGAGACCGGAGCCCGCGATCATTGTCTGGGCGCCCCATCGTCGCCTGCGGGAACAGGGCAGGAGTCCACGGCACGTTTGACCGACCAGCCATGCCCTTCCAGAAGACTCCGCGCCACCCGGGGATCAACCCCGCCGAGAGCGCATACCAGGGCGACGCGCAGGTCCCCCTGGGAATCCTCGAGGGCACGCCGGGCATCGGATTCCTCCATGCCGGTAATCCCCCGGAGAATGCGCACCGTACGACGTCGAAGCTTGTCGTTGGTGGCATTCACCGACACCATGAGATTCGACCAGGTCCTTCCGCACAGGACCATCACGGCCGTGGAGAACCCGTTGAGGGCAAGCTTCTCCGCCGTGCCCGCCTTCAAGCGGGTGGATCCGGCGATGAACTCCTCGCCCGTGTCGAGAACGACGGTCAGATCGGAGTCAGCGGCGCACCGTGCGGCCCCGTTGCAGCATATGAGAGCAGTCGCCGCTCCGCGTCGGTGCGCGGCCTGCAGCGCCGCGGAGACGGACGGGGTGGACCCCGAGGCCGTCAGACCTATCACCAGGTCGCCCGGCCCGATGGACTCCTCGTCCCCGGCATCGATGACGACGGAGTCCTCGGCGTCCTCCACCGCCGTCGTCAGGGCGCGAGGCCCACCGGCAAGATGCGCGACGACCGTTCCGGGCGCCAGGTTGAAGGTCGGGTACAGCTCGGCGGCATCGAGCGCTCCCAGGCGCCCCGAGGTCCCCGCTCCGAAGTAGTGGATGCGATGGCCCGCGGAGATGGCCGACGCGCCGCGCCTGACAAGCTCGGCAAGTGCGGGGGCGGAGGCCCTGACCGCAGACACCGCTCTCATGTCCTGATCGTTCATGGTGAGAAGCATGGTCTCGACGTCCATGTCATCCAGCGCCATCGACTCCGGAAGTCTTCCCTCCGTCCTCGGAAGAGAATCCATCCCGTCAGATCCGACCCGCATAGCCATCGTCCACGCCTCATCCCTGTAGCCGTCATGTCAGGTTAAATATAAACATAAACCACCGATTTTTTTGTAAATAATTAACGCAACCAGGACGCCCCCCTGCCGCCTGCCCAGCACGACCTCCGGCGGAGGGAAATCACAGAAGGGACATCAGGGCGTCGTACTCCGGCGCACGTCGGGCGTCGAGGGGGTCGAGAAGCTGGACTTCCCGCCTATCCTCACCCAGCAGTGCCAACCGGGTCCAGTCACAGGACCACCGACGCGAGGACCGCGACGCCGCCTCGACGAAGGCGCCCCGGAGTGCCGCCCGCGTGTCCCCTGGCGGATGCACCATCGCCTCTCCGATCGCCGCCTCGTCAACCTCGGCACGGATCATGCCGTGACGGAGCAGCGAGGGGAAGACCACCCCGTTCGCCACGTCATGGTAATCGAAGTCGACCTGCCCGAGCCTGGCCCGCATCGTCGTCCCCGACGGACTGTCCCTTATCCCCCTCCGACGCCCGCGACCACTCGGA
>CALEGL010000126.1 GCA_937876495.1 uncultured Bifidobacterium sp. | reverse complement strand
GATTCACCGTGGTCAACTCCACGTGGGGCATCGCCGACGTCATCGTCGCCAGCGCCTCCCCCGCCGAGGTCGAGGGACGTCTGCGGCTGGTTTCCGAAAGAGGGAACGCCCCCGCCGCCCAGCCCTCCGGAACAGGCAGCGACGACAAGGCCCCGGCCTCCGAGGACGGCCAGATACGGTCAGGTGATCTCGTCGTGGACACCAACGGCTACACCGCCAGTCTGCATGGGCACCCCATCGACCTGGCCTTCAAGGAGTTCGAACTGCTCAAGTACCTCGTCCAGCATCCGGGGCGCGTCTTCACGCGCGCCCAGCTGCTTCAGGAGGTATGGGGATACGACTACTACGGCGGAACCCGCACAGTAGACGTGCATATCCGCCGCCTGCGGGCGAAGCTCGGCGGCGAGTACGAGCATCTCATCGGAACCGTCCGAAACGTCGGATACCGGTTCGATCCGCCGAACGATGAACGGGATGACGATGCCGCCAAGGCGAATGCCGCGCGCCCGACCGCGCGGCATTCCGAGAGCTGACCCGGCGCCGTGCCCCGTGAGAAGCGCGCGGCCCGTCTGCGCCGCATGCACGAGGAGTACGCCCTTCTCTGCGCGGAATTCCCCGATCCGGTCTGCGCGCTCCATTTCGACACTCCCTTCCAGCTTCTCGTCGCCACCATCCTCAGCGCCCAGACCACCGACAGGCGCGTCAACTCGGTGACGCCGGAGCTTTTCCGGCGCTGGCCCGAACCGGGCGACCTCGCGGACGCACGTCCCGAGGACGTCGAGGACGTCATCCACCCCCTCGGGTTCTTCCACAGCAAGACGCGGAATCTGCTGGCCATGGCCACGAAGCTCGTGGCCGACTTCGACGGCGTCGTCCCGCAGGATATGGATTCGCTCACCTCGCTGCCGGGAGTGGGACGCAAGACCGCCAACGTGGTTCTCGGCAACGCTTTCGGCATCTCCGGCTTCCCTGTGGACACCCATGTAATCCGGGTGACGCGACGTCTGCGGTGGCGCACCATCCGCCGTGGTTCCGCCCCGGACCCCGTGGGCATCGAACGCGAGATCACCTCATGCTTTCCTCCCGGGGAATGGACGAATCTCTCCCACAGGCTGATCTTCCTGGGCAGACGGTACTGCCATGCGCGGAATCCCGACTGCGTCTCCTGTCCGTTGCGCGAAAGCTGTCCATCCTCAACAATTGCGCATCCCAACGCCGCAAAGCGGAACGATCGCTGACCCCGTCCACGTCACCGGGGATAGTCGGGCGTATGGAAGCACGGCATTCAGGCCATGACGAGCTGCGCCGGTGGGGGATATTCATCGGCGTCGCCACGGCGATCTTCGGCCTTCTCTGGGCGGGCTGGACGCTGGCATCCTCCAGGGTGCTTTCCTTCACGTCGATGACGCTGAGTCGGTCCCCGAAGCTTTCCATTGGACTGCTTGACGCTCCGACGACGCTGGACATCCGCACCGGCTCCGACGAGGACATCGAACGCGTCCTGCTGGGGAACGTGTACGGCACGCTGACCTCCCGGACCCAGGAGAACGCCATCGCGCCCGGGCTCGCCCAATCCTGGACAGTCTCGAAGGACGCCCTCACCTACACCTTCACCCTCCGCTCCGGTCTGGTCTTCTCCAACGGCGACACGCTGAACTCCGACGACGTCGTCTGGTCGCTCCAACGCATCATCACGAAGAAATACGTGGGAGCGGACGGCCTCGACTCCTTGAAATCCGTCAGCGCGGCGGATTCCCGAACAGTGACCCTGACCCTGTCGAAGCCCGATCCCACGCTGCTGCGCACCCTGTCGGGACGCGCGGGGGTCGTCTATGACAGCGCGGCGGACATCGACTACTCCACGGCGGCCGTGGGATCGGGGCCCTTCAGCGTCTCGGCCTTCACCCCCCGGTCATCCATCACGCTTGTACGCAACTCCCGCTACTGGGGAACGAAGGCCGTCGCGGGCCAGATCACCCTGAAGTACTATTCCGATGACGCGCATCTGGCTTCCGCCTTGAAGGACGACGCCATCGACATGGCCCTGCCGTCGTCCGCTCTGGAATCCGATCGTTTCTCGTCACTGTCCGGAGTGAAGACGGTATACGGGCAGACGACGTCCAAAGTGCTCCTAGCCTTCAATACCGGAATCGATTCAATCTTCTCCGACGAACAGGTACGCCAAGCAACCCGATATCTCATCGACACCACAGCAATCGTCAGCAAGCAGAAGGACGCGGCGACAGCCCTCGGCGGCCCGATCAGCCCCCTGGAACCCGGTTACTCAGATCTGACCAAGGTCTTCCCCTACGATCTTGCGAAGGCCCGGTCAATGCTGGCGTTCTTCGGATACCAGTATCTGAATCCTGTGACGGTTCTCTCGACCACGGAATACTCCTCATTGGCGGATATGCTGGTCTCTCAGCTCTCGAAAAACGGGTTCTACAAAGTGAACAGCAGCATCGTCGATTCGACGACAATGACCAGACAATTGAAAAACGGCACATACACCCTCGCCATCATCACCATGGATGATACGGGGGACGCTTCGCAGTTCGCCTCCGGCGACTCGGTGTTCCGCTACGAGAACTCGGACGCGCAGAGCGCCTACAAGCAGGCCATGTCATCCACGACGGACGCCGCCTACCAGGGCCATCTGAGGGACTTCGCCTCCATCGTCAGCAAGGATGCCGCCAGCGCCTGGCTGTACGTCCGCAAAGACATCGTCGTCGTGAGGAACGGAACGACCGGATATCCGACGAATATGACCGATCAGATGCTTCCTCTGGCAAAGCTGTCCGACTAGGGGCCGTCACGGCAAAACACCGCAAATCCCGGACGGATCCAGTTCCATCCGCGGGCCGATTCGCGCGCTCCGAATCCGGCCACAGCCGCCCCGAGGCCGGTCAGAGGCTTGTCACCTGCGGTTTCTAGACTTGCCGTTATGACTGAACAGGGCAAGGACAGCTCCATCACCGCCCATCTGACTCCTCTTCCCGACAGGGTCGGAGTCGACGGCCTCGAGGACAAATGGCGTGGCGTCTGGGAGGAATCCGGCGTCTACCGCTTCCGCAACACCCGCGACCGCAGAGCCGTGTACTCGATCGACACCCCGCCGCCCACGGTGTCGGGACATCTGCATGTCGGACACGTGTTCTCCTACACGCATACGGACGTCATCGCCCGCTACAAGCGCATGCGCGGATACGACGTCTTCTATCCCATGGGCTGGGACGACAACGGCCTGCCCACCGAAAGGCGCGTCCAGAACTACTACGGCGTGCGCGTGGACACCTCACTCAAGTACGACCCGGACTTCAAGCCGCCCTTCGAGGGCACCGAGGGGAAGAAGATCGAGGCCAGAGACCAGGTCCCCATCAGCCGCAGGAACTTCATCGAGCTGTGCGAGAAGCTCACAGCGCAGGACGAGAAGCAGTTCGAGGCGCTGTGGAGGTCGCTGGGTCTGAGCATCGACTGGACCCAGACCTACCACACCATCGGCGAGCATCCCCAGCGCGTGGCGCAGAAGGCCTTCCTGCGCAACCTCGCCCGCGGCGAAGCCTACCAGAAGGACGCGCCCGGCCTGTGGGACGTCACCTTCCAGACCGCCGTCGCCCAGGCGGAGCTCGAAAGCCGCGAATACCCCGGCTTCTACCATCGCGTGGCCTTCCGCTTCGACGACGGGACTCCGCTGTACATTGAGACCACCCGCCCCGAACTGCTCGCCGCCTGCACCTCGCTTATCGCCAACCCCGACGACGATCGCTACAAGCCGTACTTCGGCAAGGAGGTCGTCTCCCCGCTGTTCAAGGTGCGGGTGCCCATCCTCGCCCATCCGGCCGCGGAGATGGACAAGGGCGCCGGCATCGCCATGTGCTGCACCTTCGGCGACGTCACCGACGTCGAATGGTGGAGGGACCTCAAGCTTCCCACCCGACCCATCATCCAGCGCAACGGACGCATCATCACCTCCGTGCCCGACTGGATCACCGACGAAGGCGGCCGCGCCATCTTCGAGGAGACCGAAGGCAAGACGACGTTCACCGCGCGCAAGATCATCGTCGAGCATCTGCGTGAATCCGGCGACCTCGACGGCGAGCCGAAGCCGACCACGCGTATGACGAACTTCTACGAGAAGGGCGACAAGCCCCTCGAAATCGTCACCTCTCGTCAGTGGTATCTGAGGAACGGCGGCACGGACCCGAAGCTCAACGCCGAGCTGCTCGAGCGCGGCCGGGAGCTGAAATTCCACCCCGACTTCATGCGCGTGCGCTACGACAACTGGGTGCACGGGCTCAACGGCGACTGGCTCATCTCCCGTCAGCGCTTCTTCGGCGTCCCCTTCCCTCTGTGGTATCCGGTGAAGGACGACGGGGAGCCCGACTACGACCATCCGATCACGCCGTCCGAGGCCATCCTGCCCATCGACCCGAGCACCGACGTGCCCGAGGGTTACGACGAGTCCCAGCGTGACCAGCCCGGCGGCTTCACCGCCGAGAAGGACATCATGGACACCTGGGCGACGTCCTCGCTCACGCCCCAGATCGTCACCCACTGGGAGGAGCACGACGAGGCCAGCAGGGCCCTGTTCAAGGCCACCTTCCCCATGGACCTGCGTCCGCAGGGGCAGGACATCATCCGCACCTGGCTGTTCAGCTCGGTGGACCGCGCGCATCTGGAGAACCACAGCCTGCCATGGGCCCATGCGACGCTGTCGGGATGGATCCTCGACCCCGACCACAAGAAGATGTCGAAGTCCAAGGGCAACGTCGTCGTCCCCGACAAGCCCATCCGCCAGTTCGGCGCGGACGCCGTGCGCTACTGGGCGTCCTCGGCACGTCTCGGTCTCGACGCCACCTATGACGAGGGGCAGATGAAGATCGGCCGCCGTCTGGCCATCAAGCTGCTCAACGCCACGAAGTTCGCTCTGGCCATCGGGCGGGAGGATGGCGAGCATCACGTCTCGCAGCCCGCCACATCGACGTGGGACGCGGCGGCCGTCACCGAGACGCTGGACCGGGCGACCCTGGCCCGTCTGTCGTCCGTCATCCGCGAGGCCACCGATGCTCTGGAGTCCTATGAGCATTCGAAGGCGCTGGAGGCCATCGAGGGGTTCTTCTGGGAGTTCTGCGACGACTACATCGAGCTGGTCAAGAACAGGGCCTATGGCACCGCGGATTCCACGGGTCATGTGCCCTCCCCCGCGGCCGTGACATCGGCCCGCACGACGCTGGGCCTGGTGCTGGACGCCGTCACCCGCCTGTTTGCACCCTTCCTGCCCTTCGCCACCGAGGAGGTCTGGTCGTGGATGCATGAGGGCGAGGGGTCCGTGCATCGTGCCTCCTGGCCGTCCGCCGACGACTATGCCGCGGCCGCCGCGGGGGCCGACCCCGAGACGCTGCGCTACGCAGGAGAGGCCCTCGCGGCCCTGCGGCGAATCAAGTCCGAGGCGAAGGTCTCCATGAAGACCCCGATTCTCAAGGTCACGCTGAATGTGAACGACGAGGCCGAGTCCGCCGTACGCGCCTCGCTGGACGACATCGCCGAGGCCGGCCGGGTGACTGGACCCATCGGATTCGGGCGTCTGACGACCGGCGACGAGGCTTCCGAAACGACCGCCGATGCCGGCCCGGGCGAGGAGACGACCGTGGACGTCACCGCATCCGACTTCGAGCTTGGGGAGCCACCCGCGAAGCGACGCTGAACCGCCTGTCCGCCGAATCGCCTATCCAGGCAGGCCCGGGGCCCGTGGAATCGGAGATTCCACGGGCCCCGTCCGTTCCGAAGATCGGAGAACGGAACGACCGCCCCCCCGCACCCGTGCTCAGGCGTACACGTCGAGCACACCGGGATCCCCGCCGGCCTCGGCGATTCGCTGATGCCGTTTCTTGGCCTCGGTGACAACGAACTCGCGGTACATCTCGGCTATCTGGGGATCCAGCCCGGCATCGATCGCAATGCGGCCGAGCCGGGTTATCTGATAGTCCTCGCGCCTCTGGTCCGCCGGCGCGAATCCTGCCTGGGCCTTGAGAACGCCCACCTGTGAGGTGAACTTGAAGCGTTCGGCCAGCAGCGAGATGATCGCGGAGTCGATGTTGTCGATGGACTGACGAAGCTGACGGATGTGTGCGACGGCCTGGGCGGCCTCAGGTCCTCTACTGGCCGCCTCCGCATCAACGGTGGTGTCGCGCCAGTGACCGCTTGCCTCGTCATCCATGAATCGATCTCCTTACCTCTCGAAGTACGTTTGCAGGATCATGATGCTTTGGGTGGCCGCGGGAACCTCCCGGTGGATTCTGTTGAGAAGCTCCTCGAGCATCCCCGGGGAAGCGACCCTCACACGCAGCATGAAGCTCTGGGACCCGGCGACGGAGTAGCACGCCGTAATCCCTTCAATCCCCTCCAGACGCCGCGGAATTTCAGCCTCCTGCGAATAGTCGAGTGGAGTGACGGACACGAAAGCGGCGATGGGGAGTCCACGAAGCTCCTCATTGATCACTGCACGATAGCCCATGATGACGCCTCGGTCCTCCAGACGTCGCACGCGTGACTGGGCGGCGGAGACCGACAGACCCGAGGCCTCGGCGAGCTGGGACAGCGTGGCACGTCCATCCTCACCCAGAACATCGAGGATGCATCGGTCCGCATCGTCCAGCGGAGGCTGCGACGGCGACGATTCACGCCTGTCACGCCGCCTCTGCTGCGATTGGGTCATTCCGCACCTCCCTGCCGGATATCTCCAGAATAGCCACCGCAGGGAACCGGACGCCGGATTCCGGTGGAACATGTCACCACACGTGACGCGGAATATGTATATTTATCTGTAACAAATCATTACTACAGTAATAATTACTGGTTAAATAAAAATATAAGTATTTTTTCGAGGTGAGTCATTGTGCGCATGATGCCATCCATGAACGAAGCCCCTCACGTCGGCGCATATGCCGAGTCCATCCCTCGTTCAGGGATTCGTGACGTCTTCGACAGGGTTCACGACGCCCCCGGGGCGATTTCGCTCTGTGTGGGCGAACCCCGCCGCACCGCCTCCCCCGCCGTCGTCGACGCCGCCTGCGACAGCATCCGACGCGGCCTGACGACGTACACCGACGTCCTGGGAATCCCCGGGTTCCGTCATGCGGCCGCCGACTACACCGTTCGCGTCAAAGGACTCGACTATGACCCCGACCATGAGATCCAGGCCGTGGAAGGCGCGACCATGGGAATCTTCCTGGCGCTCAGAGCCGTCGTCGACCCCGGAGACGAGGTGATCATCCCGTCGCCGTTCTTCCCTTCCTACGAGGCCAGCGTGCTCATGTGCGGGGGAATTCCCCGGATGGTCCGACTCAGCGCGCGCCATGGCATGCATCTGAACGCTCAGGACATCGAACGCGTCATCGGACCACGGACGCGGGCCGTGATCATCAACTCCCCCGGGAATCCGACCGGTGCGGTGACGACGGGCAAGGAGCTGTCGGCCATCGCCGACGTCTGCATCCGCCACGGACTCTGGGCGATCAGCGACGAGGTCTATCACCGCTTCGTCTTCGTCCCCGGCATGGACTCGGCCCCCTCGATCGCGGCGGTCCCAGGCATGAAGGGGCAAACCATCATCGTGGACAGCCTGTCGAAGACCTTCGCCATGACGGGATGGAGGATGGGGTATCTGCTCGCTCCGGCGCCGATCATCGAAGAGACCGCGAAGATCGCCGAGCTCGTCCATTCCTCCGTGAACTCCATGGCGCAGTACGGCGGCATCGCGGCCCTCAGCGGACCGGATGACGACGTGCGTCGCATGCGCGACGAATACGTCAAGGGACGCCGCATCGTCGTCGACGGACTCGCCGGATGCCGCTTGCTGCGGCTGATTCCCTCGGAGGGGGCCTTCTACGCCTTCGTCGACGTCCGTCCCACGGGCATGGATTCGTCAGAGTTCAGCCGCAAGCTTCTTGATATATGCGGCGTCGCCGTCGTTCCCGGCCAGGCCCTCCGCGCCGAGGGCGCCGGATTCGTCAGACCCTCCTCTGCAGGCGATCCCGGACGGCTGCGGGAGGGCGTACGTCGCCCGGCGGCCCTCGCGGCGGGCCGGGCCGCCTACGGCGCCGGGCCCACCAACGCCACCCCGCGTCCGGGGCCACGGAGCGTGCTGCCCCTCCCCGCACCGCCCCCCCACACCACCC
>CALEGL010000125.1 GCA_937876495.1 uncultured Bifidobacterium sp. | reverse complement strand
GATGATGGCGATGACGGCGAGGAAGAGGTTGTAGAAGCCCTGGTTGTAGGCCATGGCCCTGGTGGCCTCGGCCTCCCGTGGGTCGTCGATTCCGAAGGCGCGACGGGTTGCGGGACGGGTCCAGAGGAAGGATTCGAGCACGAAGATGACCGTATGGAACAGACCGGCGGCGATGGCCGCCACGGATGCCGCGATGAGCATCATGCCCTCTTGATGCCGTCGGCTTCGTCGTCGGCGCCGCCCTCGCCGGGTTCGCGTCCGTGCGCGTCGTCCCACCATGCCAGGTCGCGGGCGGGGAGACGGTACGAGTCATGCCCGGGCTTCGTGGCCTTTCCTATCGCGATGATGATGACGGGTGCGTACCGGTTCGGGTCTATTCCGAACGTCTCCGCGATCCGGTCCTCCTCGAATCCTCCGATGGGATTGGTGTCGTATCCGTGTTCTCGCGCGACGAGCATGAGCTGCATGGCCATCAGGCTGGCGTCGATGTGGACGACGCGCGTCATCTTCTCCCGCGTGAACGCCCGATAGGCGGGAACGATGGCCGCAAGCTGTGCCTTCGCCATCAGTCCGGGCAGTATGCCGCGCTTCGCCGCCTGGCCGTAGATCGTGTCGGCCTGGCGATAGCATTCGAGGTCGCCGAAGATGACGATGATGTCGGAGGCGTCCCTCGTCTGCCTCTTGTTCAGGCGCATCAGGGGGAGCAGCCGGCGTCGGGCGTCCTCGGATTCGATGATGAGGAAGCGCCACGGCTGCATGTTCACGGAGGAGGGTGCGCGGACTGCCTCGTCCAGCATGCCGAGCAGCTCGGAGCGGGGGATGTGCGCGGAGCGGTCGAAGTTGCGCACCGTCCGCCGCCCCTCCAGTATCGAGGAGAAGTCCTGGGAGCGATGGGTGTCCGGGGAGTCCATGAAGGGGTCCTTCCTGCGGCGTCGCGTCCGCGCCGTCGTCGTGTCCGTCCGTGCAGGCACGGCTGCCATCGTAGCGCGCCCAAGGGGGCATGCCGTCCCGATGAGTCGATAATGGAGTCATGACCGTAGCGACCAGCGAGCGATACGCCGCGATGCTCGACGCCGCGCTGCGCGGCGGATACGCCCTTCCGGCCATCAACGTCACCGGTACGCAGACGCTGAACGCCGCCCTTGAAGGATTCGCCGAAGCCGAATCGGACGGCATCATCCAGGTCTCCGTCGGCGGGGCCGCCTATCTGTCCGGAAGCCTGCAGGACCGGGTCGTCGGGTCCCTCGCCTTCGCCGCCTTCGCCCGTGAGGTCGCCTCCCGCTACCCGGGCATCACCATCGCGCTGCATACCGACCACTGCGCGCCGCGGTACCTCGGGGAATGGGTGCTTCCGCTGCTGCGGCAGGAGGTCGCGCAGCGCTCGCACGGCGGGGAGCCGGCGTTCCAGTCTCATATGTGGGATGGCTCGACGCTGCCGTTGTCGGCTGTCTCTTCTCCACATCTGACCCTTCCGACGCACAGCGTGCTGTATACCTCGGCGGCGCCACT
>CALEGL010000124.1 GCA_937876495.1 uncultured Bifidobacterium sp. | reverse complement strand
CCATCCCTGCGCCTGTGGTGGCAGCTGGCCTTTCTGTGCATGGCCCAGCTGGTCATCGGACCAATCATCGCGCTGAACGGAACCACCATCGGCCATGTCATCCCCACGCTCTCGACGCTATCCGACGCAGTCACGTCCCTGCTGGGGTCGTTCACCTACCTCATCGCGATACACCCCCCCGTCGGCACCGGTGACGGATCCCTGCTGGCCCTCTGGACGATCGCCCTGTGGTCGTCGTTCCTGGCGGGCCTGGCCGCGGAGTCGCCCCGGAAGGGGCTACGTCCCCTGGCTCTTCTGCCACTGGGGGCGTGCTACGCCATCAGCGCCCTTCTGGGAACGTCCACAGGGGTGCTGCGCATCGCCTGCGGGACAGCCGCGTCCCTTCTTCTCGTCTGCTGGCTGTCCTGGTCGTTCCGGACGCTGGAGATCGGGCGTTGGCTCTCCGCGATCGTCATTCTTCTGGTCACCGTGTCGGCCGCCGTGGGAGGATGCCTCGCCATACCCCAGAACCGCACGATCCTGCGAAACGTGTATGAGCCGCCGATTCGCGTGGACGACTATGCAAGCCCTCTGAGCTCCATGCGGTCCATCATCAAGAAGCACAAGAACGACACCCTGCTCACGGCTCGGAATCTTCCGGCGGGGTCGACGGTCCGCCTCGCCGTCATGGACTCCTTCGACGGCAACGTATGGAACCTCTCCGACTCCACGGACTCCTCCGACTCCTCCGACTACCGTCGCGTGGGAAGCGCGATCGCCTCCACCACCACTCAGGGAAAGGACTTCACGGCAAGCCTCACCGTCCACAAGGGGCTTTCGGAGTACTGGCTGCCGCTGGCGGGAGCGGCGACGAGCATCGACTTCTCCGACTCCTCGCACCAGTCCTCCCTGTACTACAACACCTCCACCGATTCGGCGATACTGTCGACGGGGCTCCAGGGAACGATGACCTACACGGAGACCGGCGTCATCCCCACGACGCCGACGGACGAGCAGATCGACAAGGCGAACGCGGCGTCGCTGACCCAGCCGCAGGCGCAGGACGTCCCCGACGTGGTCGGCACCATGGCATCGGCCATCGCCGGCGGCAGGCAGACCGGAGGCGCCGCCGCAAGCGCCCTCGCTGACAAGCTCCGTGAATCCGGATGGTTCTCCCATGGTCTGACGGGGGATTATCCCTCGCTCGCCGGCCATGGCAACTATCGAATCACGCAGCTGCTCGCGGGAACCGCCATGGTGGGTGACAGCGAGCAGTACGCCTCGGCGATGGCCCTGATGGCCCGTCAGGTGGGCCTGCCCTCACGGGTCGTCCTTGGCTTCGTGCCCAAGGACGACGAAGGGAACATCGATGACAGCCGGACGAAGAAGCAGTCGGACGGTTCCACCCTGACGACCTTCACCGGAAACGACATCGAGGCGTGGGTCGAGATCAAGCTTGAGGGTTATGGATGGGTCGCCTTCTACCCCACTCCCAAGGAAAGCAAGACGCCCGACGACAGCCAGAACCTCACTCCGCCGAATCCCCAGACCCTGGTGCGTCAGCCTCCCGTCCCCCTGACCAATCCCCTGCGCGACGAGGACCAGGCGCGGGGCTCCTCGTCCCTCGCCGGCGGCGATGAGGCCAGCGAGGGCTCAGACAATCCACTGTGGGGCAGAATCAGACGAATCGCCCTGAAGGTCGCCATCTATGGCAGTCCAGTCTGGGTCATCACGCTTATCTGCGGAATCATCGTTCTCATCAAGGCGCTGACGCTGATCCGATGGCGACGATATGGCAGTCCGCGCCAGCGCCTTGCGGCCGGATGGAAGGCTCTATGTCTGGAGGCCAACAGCGCGGGGGTCTGTACCTCCGGAGGACGCAGGAGGGAGGCCGACGCCATCGTGAGGACAGGCGCACTGGATTCCGTCGTGATGTCCGGGCTCTGGAGGGACGCGAACCATGCGGCATTCTCCGGGCAGGACATTACGAACGGCCAGGCCGAATCATACTGGCGGCGAATCGAAGCCGCGCGACGCTCGATCCTCCAAGCCCAACCGTGGCACCGCAGACTCCGATCGCGCCTGTCCCTGCGGGGGCTGACCCTCCGAAACCCCGTTCCCCTCTTCGCCGCCTCACCCATAGGGCGGACGAAAGGAACGGGCGAGAACCGGGCAACGGGCGAGAACAGCCAGCCCACCCCGTGCGGTCGGATGGCGGCATGGGAGGAACAGAAGCATGGTTTGGAGAATGTGAGGCGACGGACGTGAGGGAGAACGCACAAACGCCGGCATGGGACGATGCCGCGAAACGGCTGTGGCCCCGGCTCCAAATCGGAGCCGGGGCCACAGCCGTCCTACGATTCCCTCTTTTAACGGGCGACCGTCACGAACCACAATCAGGCGAGACCGTCCTGCCCTCCCTGGTCGTTGAGGAAGTCATCGGGGTTATCGTCATCGCCCGGCTTGTAATCGCCGAAGTCGATGTTCGATAGGTCGACGTCCCCGGTGTCCGTGGAATCGAAGCCAGGAAGATCATCGGAGTCCCCACCCAGGCCGAAGTTCGGGTAGATGCTTTCGCGGATGGCCTTGTCGGGCTCGACCACGGCGTTGCGGTAGCGGGCGAGGCCCGTTCCCGCCGGGATGAGCTTGCCGATGATGACGTTCTCCTTGAGGCCCTTGAGGTCGTCCTCCTTCTGGTTGAGGGCGGCGTCCGTAAGCACACGTGTCGTCTCCTGGAACGACGCGGCGGACAGCCACGAGTCGGTTGCCAGCGAAGCCTTCGTAATGCCCATCAGCTCCGGCCGTCCCGCTGCGATGCGCTTGCCCTGGGCGACCAGAGCCCGGTTGATCTCGGTGAGTTTCATCCTGTCGACGAGCTCGCCTTCCAGCAGGTTGCTGTCGCCTGCGTCGAGGATGGAGACGCGCCTGAGCATCTGCCGGACGATGACCTCGATGTGCTTGTCGTGGATGTCCACGCCCTGCGAACGGTAGACGTTATGCACCTCGTTGACGATGTTGGTCTCCGCGGCGCGCGGCCCCATGACGCGAAGCACCTTCTTGGGATCAAGGGATCCCTCGATGAACTGCGTGCCGGTCTTCACGTGCTGACCGTCCTTGACGAGCAGCGGAACCCGACGGGTGATCTCGTAGCTCGGATTGGTGCGCACGAGGTCGCCGTTCTTCTGCTTCTCGGCTGGCACCGCGTCAGGGTCATCGGGGATGAGCTCGATGACGCGTCCCTTGTCCGTGTCCTTGATTCTCACCGTGCCGTCGTAGTCGGCGAAGGGTGCTTCGCCCTTGGGCGTACGAGCCTCAAAGAGCTCGGTGACACGCGGAAGACCCTGGGTGATGTCGGACGCGGAGGCGACCCCGCCGGAGTGGAAGGACCGCAGAGTGAGCTGGGTACCGGGCTCGCCGATCGACTGGGCGGCCACCACGCCGACCGCTTCTCCGACGTCGACCAGCCTGTTGGTGGCCAGGGACCAGCCGTAGCACTTGGCGCACACGCCCCGCTGGGACTTGCAAGTGAGCACGGACCGAGCGCACACGTCCTCTACTCCGTGTGCGACTAAATCCCGGAGCACGTCCATGGACAGAGCGTCGCCGGCCTTGTACAGCACGGTCTTGCCGTCCCGTGGATCCAGCACGTCCTTGGCGAGCAGCCGCGAGTACGGACCGCCATCGGCCGCCTTGACGAGAACGAGGTTGCCGTCCTCGTCGCGGTCGGCGACCTTCATCCACAGGCCATCGGTGGTGCCGCAGTCATCCTCGCGGATGATGACCTCCTGTGCCACATCAACGAGACGGCGGGTGAGATAGCCTGATTCGGCCGTTCTCAGAGCCGTGTCTGCGAGTCCCTTGCGGGCGCCGTGCTGGGAGATGAAGTACTCCAGCACGGACAGTCCGTCACGATAGTTCGACTTGACGGGGCGGGGGATGATCTCGCCCTTCGGGTTGGCCACAAGACCTCTCATGCCGGCGATCTGGCGAATCTGCATCCAGTTGCCGCGGGCGCCGGACTGCACCATGATGTTGACGTTGTTGTCGTCGTGGAAGTTCTCGCGCATGGCGTCGGCGACCTTGTCGGTGCACTCGGTCCACAGGTTGATGAGCTCCTGGCGACGCTCCTCGTCTGTGAGCAGACCCATGTCGTACTGCGAGTTGACCTTGGCGGCCTGGCCCTCGTAGTCGTTGATGATCTTCTGCCTGTCCGGCGGAGCCACGATGTCCGAGAAGGCCATCGTCACTCCGGACCACGGAGCCCGGGTGAAGCCGAGGTCCTTGAGGGCGTCCAGAGTGGCGGACACCTGCGCGATCGAGTATCGCGCGGCGATGTCATCGACGATCTTCGCCAGACGGCCCTTGGGAACCTGCTCATTGATGAACGGATAGTCCACGGGCAGGGTCCTGTTGAAGAGCATGCGGCCGTAGGAGGTGGCGAAGAGGACGGAGCCGTCGTGCAGACGCTCCTCCTTCACCACGTCGGGGCTTCCGGGCTCGGGGTCGATGGCCTTGAGCTCGCCGGGCTCCCAGTTCGTCGGCAGGACGAAGTCCTTGGGAAGACGGATGAGCACCTTCGCCTGCATGTCGATCTCATGCCGATCGAGGGCCATGGCGACCTCTGCGAGCGAGGAGAATACGCGACCCTGCCCCTTGGCGCCGTCGATCACGGTGGTCAAGTAGTACAGGCCGAGAATCATGTCCTGCGAGGGCATCGTGACGGTGTGGCCGTCGGCGGGCTTGAGGAGATTGTCCGAGGCCATCATCAGCGAGCGGGCCTCGGCCTGGGCCTCGGCGCTCAGCGGCAGATGGACGGCCATCTGGTCGCCGTCGAAGTCGGCGTTGAACGGCGCGCACGCCAGCGGCGGCAGATGGATGGCCTTGCCTTCGACGAGGATGGGCTCGAAGGCCTGGATGCCGAGTCTGTGCAGGGTCGGCGCGCGGTTGAGCAGCACGGGATGCTCGGAGATGACCTCCTCGAGCACTCCCCACACCGCCGGGTCGGCGCGGTCGACGAGCCGCTTCGCGCTTTTCATGTTCTGCGCGTAGTTGAGGTCGACGAGCCTCTTGATGACGAAGGGCTTGAACAGCTCGAGCGCCATCGGCTTGGGCAGGCCGCACTGGTGCATGCGCAGCGAGGGGCCCACGACGATGACGGAGCGGCCCGAATAATCGACGCGCTTGCCCAGCAGATTCTGACGGAAGCGCCCCTGCTTGCCCTTGAGCATGTCGGACAGGGACTTGAGAGGACGGTTCGAGGCGCCGGTGACGGGACGACCGCGGCGGCCGTTGTCGAACAGGGAGTCCACGGCCTCCTGCAGCATGCGCTTCTCGTTGTTGAGCATAATCTCCGGGGCGCGCAGCTCCTGGAGTCTCTTGAGCCTGTTGTTGCGGTTGATGACGCGACGATAGAGGTCGTTGAGGTCGGATGTCGCGAAGCGACCGCCGTCGAGCTGCACCATCGGACGCAGGTCGGGCGGGATGACCGGGATGTTGTTGAGCACCATGGCCTCGGGCTTGTTGTCCGTGTTCAGGAAGGCGTTGACGACCTTGAGCCTCTTGAGGATCTTGGCTTTGCGCTGGCCTACGGCACTGTTCTTGAGATCATCATGGAGCTTTTCCGACTCGGCCTTCAGATCGAGGGACTTGAGCCTCTTCTCGATGGCCTCGGCGCCCATGCAGCCGTCGAAGTAGTTGAGAGTCCCGCTGCCGTAGCTGCCCTTCATCTCGGACCACAGATCGACGTCGTCGATGATGTCCCCGGGCTTGAGGTTCTTGAACTTGTCAAGAGCGGCGTTCGAACGGTCAATGGCGACCTGGTAGCGCTGGCGGATCGCCGCCATCTCGCGCTCGGCGCCATTGCGCAGCTTCGCCTTGACGCTGGCCTTGACCTCGCCCTGCGCCTCGAGCTCGGCGAGGTCCTCCTCGGCCTTCTTCGCCCTCTCCTGGAGCTCACGGTCGCGCCGGGCCTCCTGACGTGCGATATCCGTCATATGGTCGGCTTCGATGTCGGGGAGATCCGCATGACGCTTCTCCTCATCTACCGACGTCACCATGTAGGCAGCGAAGTAGATGACCTTCTCGAGATTCTTCGGAGTGATGTCAAGAAGGTATCCGAGCCTGCTCGGCACGCCCTTGAAGTACCAGATGTGGGTAACGGGGGCGGCGAGCTTGATATGGCCCATGCGCTCGCGACGCACGCGGCTGCGGGTGACCTCCACGCCGCAGCGCTCGCACACGATGCCCTTGAAGCGCACTCGCTTGTACTTGCCGCAGGCGCACTCCCAGTCACGGGTGGGTCCGAAGATCTGCTCGCCGAACAGGCCGTCCTTCTCCGGCTTCAGTGTCCTGTAGTTGATGGTCTCGGGCTTCTTGACCTCGCCGTAGCTCCAGTTCTCGATGTCCTTGTCGGTGGCCAGGCCGATCCTCAGTTTGTCAAATGCGTTGACGTCCAGCACTGTATGTCCTGTCTGTTGAAGTCGTGTTCACGAAAGGGTTGGGATGGCGTCGCGTCTGGCCGCCCGGGCCATGGGACGCGACGCCGTGCGGATGCTAGCGGTACTCCGGCTCGTCGGCGACCTGGTCCTCCTTGGCGGCCGCGTCCGGACGGGCGCCGATGTTGAAACCGAGGTCGGCGGATGAGGATGCCGGATCGTCATCGTCGTCCTTCATGTCAATGGCCACGCCGTCGGCGTTGAGCACCTCGACGTTGAGCGCCAGGGACTGCATCTCCTTGAGCAACACCTTGAACGACTCGGGGATGCCTGCCGGCGGGAGGTTCTCGCCCTTGACGATGGCGCCGTAGGCGCGCACGCGGCCGTCGACGTCATCGGACTTGGTGGTCATCATCTCGTGCAGCGTGTAGGCGGCGCCGTAGGCCTCAAGGGCCCACACCTCCATCTCGCCGAAGCGCTGGCCGCCGAACTGGGCCTTGCCGCCCAGCGGCTGCTGGGTGATCATCGAGTACGGGCCGGTCGACCGGGCGTGGATCTTGTCGTCGACCAGATGGTGGAGCTTGAGCATGTACATGTAGCCCACCGAGATCGGCTTGGGGAAGGGCTCTCCGGTGCGGCCGTCGAACAGCGTGGCCTTGCCGTCCTCGCCGACGAGCTTGTCGCCGTCGCGATTCGGCAGGGTCGTCCTGAGCAGGCCCTTGAGCACATCCGGACGCACGCCGTCGAACACGGGCGTGGCCACAGGCGTGCCGGGGGCGCCCTTCTCGGCGCCGGCGGGGACGTACTGCTTCCACGCGGCCTCGAGGTCGGGATCGAGGCTGATGTCCCATCCGGCGTGGGCGATCCAGCCGAGATGCAGCTCGAGCACCTGCCCGAGGTTCATGCGGCTGGGCACGCCCAGCGGGTTGAGCATGATGTCGATCGGGGTGCCGTCCGGCAGGAACGGCATATCCTCCTCGGGCAGGATGCGGGAGATGACGCCCTTGTTGCCGTGGCGTCCGGAGAGCTTGTCGCCCTGGGTGATCTTGCGATGCTGGGCGATGTAGACGCGAATCATCTGGTTGACGCCGTTGGGCAGCTCGTCGCCGTCCTCCTCGGCATCCTCGCGGGTGATCTCCTTGACCGCGATGACGGTTCCCGTCTCGCCGTGGGGCACGCGCAGCGAGGTGTCGCGCACCTCGCGGCTCTTCTCGCCGAAGATGGCCCGCAGCAGACGCTCCTCGGGGGTGAGCTCGGTCTCGCCCTTCGGGGTGACCTTGCCCACGAGGATGTCGCCGGCCTCGACCTCGGCGCCGATGCGGATGATGCCGCGCTCGTCGAGGTTGGCGACGGCCTCCTCGCCGACGTTCGGCAGGTCGCGCGTGATCTCCTCGGCCCCCAGCTTGGTGTCGCGGGCGTCGATCTCGTACTCCTCGATGTGGATCGATGACAGCGTGTCGTCACGCACGAGACGCTGGGAGATGATCACGGCGTCCTCGTAGTTGTAGCCGTTCCATGGCATGAACGCGACCAGCAGGTTCTTGCCCAGGGCCATCTCGCCCTTCTGCGTGGCAGGACCGTCGGCGAGGACGGTGCCCTCCTCCACGCGCTCGCCGTCCTTGATGAGCGGCACCTGGTTGTAGCAGGTCGTCTGGTTGGAGCGCTGGAACTTGGCCAGCCTGTAGCTGGACTGGGTTCCATCGTCGTTCATGACCCGGATGATGTCGCCGGAGACGTAGGTGACCACGCCCGGCTTCTCGGCGAGGATGACGTCGCCGGAGTCGACGGCGGAGCGCCATTCGGACCCGGTGCCCACCAGCGGCCGTTCGGACTTGACGAGCGGCACGGCCTGGCGCTGCATGTTGGTCCCCATCAGCGCACGATGGCCCTCGTCATGCTCGAGGAACGGGATGAGGGATGCGCCGACCGACACCATCTGGCGGGGCGAGACGTCCATGTAGTCGACCTGGTCGACGGGGACGTCCTCCGCCTCTCCGGCGGCGTCTCGCACAAGGGCCTCGGAGGAGACGATGTCGTTGTTCTCGTCGAGCTCCTGGTTGGCCTGGGCGATGACGTGATCCGCCTCCTGGTCGGCCGTCATGTACACGACGTCGTCGGTGACATGCCCGTGCTCGACCTTGCGGTACGGGGTCTCGATGAATCCGAAGGGGTTCACGCGGGCGAAGGTGGCCAGGGACCCGATGAGGCCGATGTTCGGGCCTTCGGGTGATTCGATGGGGCACATGCGTCCGAAGTGCGAGGGGTGCACGTCGCGCACCTCCATGGACGCCCGGTCGCGGGACAGGCCGCCGGGGCCCAGGGCCGACAGACGGCGCTTGTTGGTCACGCCGGCGAGCGGGTTGTTCTGATCCATGAACTGGCTGAGCTGCGAGGTGCCGAAGAACTCCTTGATGGTGGCGTTCACCGGGCGGATGTTGATCAGAGACTGCGGGGTGATGGCCTCGGCGTCCTGCGTGGTCATGCGCTCGCGCACGACGCGCTCCATACGGCTCAGACCCGTGCGCAGCTGGTTCTGGATGAGTTCGCCGACCTGGCGGATGCGGCGGTTGCCGAAGTGGTCGATGTCGTCGACGTCCACGCGCAGCTGCACGTCCTCGCCGTCGCGGCGACCGGGGAAGGTCGAGTCGCCCGCATGCAGGGCCACGAGGTACTTTATCGTGGCGATGATGTCGTCTCTCGTCAGGCTGCGGTTGTCGGGGTCGATCTCAAGACCGAGCTTGCGGTTGATCTTGTAGCGTCCGACTCGGGCCAGATCGTAGCGGCGGGTGTTGAAGTAGAAGGAGTCGAGCAGGTTGCGGCCGGCTTCGGCGCTGGCTGTGTCCGCTGGACGGATCTTGCCGTACAGGTCGGTGAGCGCGGCCTCCTGGCTTTCGGTCTTGTCGTTGGCGAGGGCGTCGAGGACGAGCGGATAGTCCTTGAAGGCCTTGCCGATCTCGTCCTTGCTCATGCCGATGGCGAGAAGGAACACGATGGCCGGCTGCTTGCGCTTGCGGTCCACGCGCACGTACAGGCCGTCACGCTTGTCGATCTCGAACTCGAGCCATGCGCCGCGGCTGGGGATGATCTTCGCGCCGAAGACCTCCTTGTCGGAGGTGCGGTCGGCGGTGCGGTCGAAGTACACGCCCGGGGAGCGGACGAGCTGCGAGACGATGACGCGCTCGGTGCCTCCGATGATGAAGGTGCCGTGAGGCGTCTGCAGCGGGAAGTCGCCCATGAACACGGTCTGGCTCTTGATCTCGCCGGTCTCGCCGTTCTCGAACTCGGCCTGCACGTAAAGGGGCGCGGAGTAGGTGTAGTCCTTCTCCTTGCACTCCTGAACCGTATGCCGCGGCTCCTCGAAGTACGGACCCGAGAAGGTCAGGCTCATCGTCTGGGCGAAGTTCTCGATCGGGGAGATCTCCTCGAAGACCTCGTCAAGCCCGGAGACGTGGGGAACGGTATGGGTGCCGTTCTTCTCGTCCTCCTCGACGCGGCTCTTCCAGCGGTCGTTCCCGACCAGCCAGTCGAAGCTGTCGGTCTGCACCCCGAGCAGGTACGGCACGTCGATCGGCTCGCGGATGGAGCCGAAGTTGACGCGGTCCGACGCCTTGTGCAGAGCGATGTCATGCTCGTCGGCCTTAGCGTGTGTGGTGATTGTCGTCTGAGCCTTGGTGGCAGCCAATGGACGTCCTATCGTTCGCTTTCGATACCGGATCGGAATCCGCAGGACACGTGCGACGACCGCCATATGACGCCGGGCGGGCCCTGCTCTCTCAGCATGCCCGCAATATGACATACCTCATGCAAGGTCAAAAGTATAGCAACCTCGTCCAGACGTCACAAGGGACGACACGCTGGGCTCCGCCAGCCCGTCACTTCACCGTGACGGAGACCGACGGACTCGACACCGAGGCGTCCCCCTTCATCGCCACCTTCGCCACATACGTTCCGGCGTCCACGCGGGGCAGGTCGGAATCCTCCTCGCAGCTCGACCCCGTCCTGTCGGCGTTCCAGGTGATCGTCGCCGTGTCCTTGTCTCCCTTGGCCATCAGAAGCATCCGCGAATCGGACGGGCAGGAGGCGGAGGTCCACACCGTATCGTTCCCCGATGTGATGGTCAGGACCCTCGAGGAGTTCGACCCGTCCACCAGGCAGCTCCCCGACCCCTCGTGCACGATGGTGACGGTGAAGTCCACCGACCCGCCGACGGCCACGGTCTGCGAGGATGCCGTGAGCTGCAGGCTCAGATCCCCCGAGCCGCAGTCCTTCACGGCGCTCGTCTCGCTGGGGCTTGGCAGGGAGGATCTGGCTACGCTGGGCTGCTCCCGCGTGGCCAGCGCGACGACGGCCGTTGCCCCTCTGACCAGGCTGACGACGCAGAAGACGACCAGGGCCAGGACGAGGATGAGCGCGATGCCGACGGCGATGCGACGACGCAGATACATCCGCCGCAGACGCGCGCTCCGGGGATGCCGCCCGGGACGCGGACCCGGATGGAGCCGTCGACCGCGCCCGGACGACGGGCGTGGGGACGAGGGTCTCGAGGAACGCGATGGCATGGCTTCAGTCTAGGCGAGGAGCAGGTCCGGCGCGGACTGCGGCGAATAGACGCCGGCAGCCGTCGAGGACACGGCTGCAGGGGCGAATCCGAGGAACGGACCGGCCCTGCGCTCGGCGTATGACGGCTTAGGAAAGCGGGAGACGCACGGATCCGTCGGATCCGATCTCGACGAGTCCGTCCTCATCCAACGAGGCCACGCAGGATTCCAGCTGGGTGCGGTCCTTCCAGAGCCCTTCCAGATCGACCCGCGACAACGACGCGTCCCTGCCTGCCTCGCGAAGAGCGCGCAGCACGATCCCCCGCACCTGACGGTCGGTCCCTTCGAAGCGCTGACGAGGTCTGGTGCGACGCTCGCCGAGCCCCGGCCTGCCCGCCGCAAGGAATGCGCAGAACGGCGCAAGCGGGCAGTCCTCGCAGCCGGGCGTGCGCGCCGTACATACGACGGCGCCCAGCTCCATCACGGCCTGGTTCCAGACGACGGAGTCCACGGCGCCCCGGGGGAGCACATCCTCGGCGAGGTCGCGCTCCCGCCGCGAAGCCGCTCCCCCCGTGGACTCCTCCCCCAGGAACACCCGTGACAGCACTCGGCGGATGTTCGTGTCCACCACGGCGATGCGCCGTCCGAAGGCGAAGCTCATCACAGCCGAGGCCGTGTAGTCGCCGATACCCGGCAATGCGACGAGCTCCTCATAGGAGTCCGGAAGACGGCCTCCATGCCGACCGCAGATGGATTCGGCGCATTCCCTCAGGCGCAGCGCCCGCCGCGGATAGCCCAGGCGCCCCCATGCGGTGATGACCTCCGCCGAGGTCGCCGCGGCGAGCGCCGACGGCTCAGGCCATTCGTGCATCCATGCCGTCCAGTAGGGGACGACCCTGGACATGGGCGTCTGCTGGCTCATCACCTCGGAGACGAGAACGCCCCACGGCGTCGTCCGCCCGAAGCGCCAGGGAAAGTCACGAGCATGGCCGTCCCACCAGGATGCGAGAGCCGAAGCGACGCGGCGGGCGACGTCCGGGCCAACGCGATCGTCCGGGCCAACGAACGCACCGCCCGCCGATAACGCGCCGCAACCCGGCCACACGCCATCTGGCCGCAGCGCCTCGCCGCGGTTGGAAGGCCTGCCGGTCCCGTCGAATGGAGTGTCCGCCACCCCTCCATTGTGCCCACGCCTTCGACCCTCCCCCATCGAGAGGAATCCCGACGCCGGACTCGGACGAGGTAGGGGCGGCATTATGCTCGGCGAGGATGCGTCCATTGCCAATCCGTCCACGACGGACACTCGGAAACATGGCATGGCACGGATCCGAATGGCGAGCGTGGCACGGATCCGCGGGACGCGACGGACACGACGGAAGGGAGACGACGGCGGAATGGGAGCTCAGACGACGGGGTCGGCGAAGGACGTCCATCCTCCGGAGGGGATGTACGAGTACGGCTATCGGCGGTCCAACTACGGACCCGACGAACTGGTCACCGACGCGCACGGCAACCCCATCAGCGTGGTCGACGCCATGCTCAGCGCCGAGGACGCGGCCCGGGCGCAGACCTCCACGCCGCATCTGTGCTACTACTCGCCGCGCATCCCCGGGAACACGGGGTCGGCCATCCGCCTGTGCGCGGTGACCGGTACCATCCTCCATCTCATCGAGCCGCTGGGCTTCAACCTCCACGACACCAAGCTGCGGCGGGCCGGCCTCGACTACCATGACATGGCCCATGTGGTGCTGCATCCGGATTTCGACGACCTCGTGAGGTCCATGCCCGACTCGCGCATCATCGCCTTCACCGCGCATGCCACGACGCTGTACACGGACATCGAGTACCGGCCGACGGACATCCTGCTCTTCGGCCCGGAGCCCGGGGACATCCCCGACCCGATGGACATCATGACGGGCCCGCATGTGGCGGCGCAGGTGCGTCTTCCCATGCGTCCGAGCCTCCGCAGCCTCAATCTGACGAACTGCGCCTCCATCGCCATCTACGAGGCGTGGAGGCAGCTGGGCTTCGCGGGAGGTCGCTGAGCCGTCGCCGGGGGTCGCTGACGGCATGCGACGGCAGGCCCGGCGGACGCGATCGGACCGCGGCCGGATGCGGGGCGGCCCGGAATCCCATCGGCACAGCCTCTGAATCGGGGCCGGCCATGACGCGACGGGAGGAACGCCCGCCGGCCCCGGCCCCGGATCCTCAGTTCTTGAAGCTGTGGATGGGCGCGGGGATGCGCCCTCCCCGGGTGACGAAGGCCTCGCAGCTGGTGGTGTTCACGGGGATGATCGGCGCGTACCCCATCAGCCCGCCGAAGCTCGCCGAATCGCCCACGGTCTTGCCGTAGACGGGGATGACGCGCACGGCCGTGGTCTTCTGGTTGACCATGCCGATGGCAGCCTCGTCGGCGATGATGCCGGAGATCGTCGAGGCCGAGGTGTCCCCCGGGATGGCGATCATGTCCAGCCCCACGGAACACACGCAGGTCATGGCCTCGAGCTTCTCGATGGTCAGGCAGCCGGACTTCGCCGCGGCGATCATGTTGCGGTCCTCGGAGACGGGAATGAAGGCGCCGGACAGCCCACCGACGTAGGAGGACGCCATGATGCCGCCCTTCTTCACCTGGTCGTTGAGCATGGCGAGCGCGGCGGTGGTGCCGGGGCCGCCCACCTGGGCGACGCCGATCTTCTCGAGCACCTCGCCCACCGAGTCCCCCTCGGCGGGCGTCGGGGCGAGAGACAGGTCGATGATGCCGAAGGGCACGCCGAGACGGCGCGCGGCCTCCTGGGCGACGAGCTGGCCCACGCGGGTGATCTTGAAGGCCGTGCGCTTGATCGTCTCGCACAGGAACTCGAAGTCGCGCCCCACCGCGGCGTCCAGCGCCCGCGAGACCACGCCGGGACCGGAGACTCCGACGTTGATGACGGCGTCGCCCTCCGTCACTCCATGGAATCCGCCCGCCATGAAGGGGTTGTCGTCGGGGGCGTTGCAGAAGGCGACGAACTTCACGCAGCCGTAGCTGTCGTCGTCGCGCGTGGCGTAGGCGATGTCCTTGACGACGTGACCGAGTAGTTCAACGGCGTCCATGTCGATGCCGGTCTTCGTCGACCCGACGTTGACGGAGGAGCAGACGATGTCGGTCTCGGCGAGCGCCTGCGGCAGCGAGCGGATGAGCATCTCCTCCGCCGGCGTCATCGACTTGGACACCAGCGCCGAATACCCGCCGATGAGGTCGACGCCGACCTTCTTGGCCGCGCGGTCGAGGGAGTGGGCGATGCGCACGAAGTCCTCGGGGCTCCGGCAGGAGCTGGCGCCGACGAGCGAGATCGGCGTCACCGTGATGCGCTTGTTGACGATGGGGATGCCGTAGTCGCGTTCGATGGCCTCGCCCACCGACACGAGGTCGCGCGCCTTGTCGGTGATGCGGCGGTACACCCTGTCGCACACCTCGTCGACGGTGTCGGCCGCGCAGTCCACGAGGCTGATGCCCATCGTGATGGTGCGGACGTCGAGCCTCTCCTGCTCGATCATCTGGTTGGTCTCGTGGACCTCCATGATATTCAGCATGATCTGCCTCCCGTGGCGGTCTCAGACGCGGTGCATCCGGGTGAAGATCTCCTCGCGCTGGCAGCGGATGCGCACGCCGATCCCCTCGCCCAGCTCGTCGAGGTCCTTGACGATGGTCCCGAACTCCACGTCCGACTTCGCATAGTCGACGATCATCATCATGTTGAAGAAGCCGTCGATGATGGTCTGGGAGATGTCGAGCACGTTGACGTGATGGTCCGACAGGTACGTGCACACGCGGGCGATGATGCCCACGGTGTCCTGTCCGACGACGGTGATGATGGCCTTGTTCATAAGCTCCCCGATCGGTGTCGCGACGGCGGATGGCCGTCGCCGGTTCAGTATAGGAACGGCTGCGTACCGCCGCGCCCGCACGGCCCGCGTAATCCCCTCGAAGGAACCCGGTAAGCCCCGGAAGAGCCACATCCATGGCCCGGAGAGGGCTTCACGGCATCCACGGAGCGCATACGCGGAACACCGGACCGACACGAACCGCGCCTCCGGTCTCACCGCCCGTCCGTCGCCTCCTGCGGATGGGCGAGCACCAGATCGGGGACGAGGTCCCGCGTGGCGGAGACGGATTCGGCGTCGAGCCCGTCGTCGGTGACGACCGTGTCGACCTGGTCGAAACGCGCGAACAGGGACAGCGAGGTGCTGCTCCACTTCGTGTGGTCGGTGATGATGATCGTGCGGTCGGCGATGTCCATCATCGCCATGTCGGTGGCGGCCTCCAGCGAGTTCGGCATGAGGAACCCGCGCGGCAGGGACACCGAATGCGTGCCGAGGAACACGGTGTTGACCCTCAGGGATGCGACGACCTTGTCGGCGATGGGTCCGACGAGGCAGTTCGAGCGGGTGATGACGCCGCCGGTGACGATGACCTCCACCTCCTTGGACTCGAGCGCCTGGACGAGTTCGGCCACGGGCATGGAGTTCGTGAGGATGGTGATGCCGGCGCAGCGCTGCGACTCGAGCAGATGCTGGGCGAAGACGTAGGCCGTGGTTCCGCCGCCGATGGCGATGACGTCGCCGGGTGAGACGTAGTCGACGGCGGTGCGGGCGATGGCGTCCTTGAGACCGATATCCATCTGCGACTTGACGGAGAACAGCGGCTCGCTGAGCAGAGCGCTGGTGGTGATCGCCCCGCCGTGCACGCGCTTGAGCAGCCCCTTGTCCGCGAGATCGGCGATGTCCCGTCGGATGGTCATCGCCGACACCCCGAGCTCCTTGGACAGCGCGGTGATTCGCACGGCTCCGCGCGTGCGCAGCCGGCTGAGGATGAGATGCTGACGCTGAGAGGAAATCATTCGAACATTATCTCACATCATCGCGCATGAAAAAGCTGCCCGAACCTGCGGCGGACGCCCCAGACCGTCACGCTGCGCATGGCCTCGGACACGATCGAGGAGTCCATCTTCGAACGTCCGCGCGTCCGTTCGAGAAACACGATGGGGACCTCGATGA
>CALEGL010000123.1 GCA_937876495.1 uncultured Bifidobacterium sp. | reverse complement strand
GGCCGTGGCCTCCTTCGGCAGCTTCGACCATCAGGCGGTTTCGCCCGACGACCTTCATGCGGGGTTCCTGCCGGCTTCCGTCGCATCGGCTCTGACGGAGATCCTGCTGCCGGGCTGAGAGCCGACCGCATAAGCCGCCATAAGGTTTCCTGATAGTTCACCCGACCTTTCCAGAGTCGTTCCCTTCTCTCCGTTTCGCCGCTACCTGCCGTCCCTACGGTGCGAAGTGGTCGAAGGCAGAGGAAGCATACGAACGACGACGTCGGACCGACGGTCCGACGCATGCCTTCGTCGGAAAGGAACCGAAGTGAGAAGACATCAGGGACTGAAGGCGGCGGCCGCCGCCGTCATCGCAACGGGGATGATCGTGACGTTCCCGAGCATGGCCTTCGCGCAGGATGGCAAAAGCGCGACCGAGCTGTCGGGGCATGGCGCCGCGCAGCGCATCGCCACGACGGGCGTCACCTCCAAGGCCAAGAACGTCATCCTCTTCATCGGCGACGGCATGGGCGACTCCGAGATCACCGTGGCCCGCGACTATCTCAAGGGGGCCAGCGGCTCCTTCGACGGGCTCGACTCCATCGGCCAGCCCGGTGCCCTCACCTCGAACGGTGAGGCCGCCACCGGCCAGTACACGACCTACTCGCTGGGATCCGGCAGCAAGGACGCCGGCAACCCCGTCGTCACCCCCGTCACGGACTCCGCGGCTTCGGGCTCCGGCTGGGCCACGGGCACGAAGACCTACAACAACGCGGTGGACGTGGACGTCAACCAGAACGCCCAGCTCAACCTCATCGAGCTGGCCAAGGCCAAGGGTCTGGCGACCGGCAACGTCACCACCGCCGAGATCCAGGACGCCACCCCGGCCGTTCTCGAATCCCATTCGACGCAGCGCTCCTGCTACGGTCCCCAGGGGAAGACCGACGGGACCAGCGACAACTCCGCGAAGAACTGCGACGCCTCGCAGCTCAAGCAGAACGGCGGCATCGGATCCATCTCCGAGCAGCTGCTGGACACCCGCGCCGACGTGACCATCGGCGGCGGCTCGAAGTACTTCAAGCAGACCGCCCAGGCCGGTACCTACAAGGGGACGACGCTGTGGGAGCAGGCCACCGAGCGGGGCTACCAGACGGTGAGTAACGACGTCGACGCCTTCTCCAAGCTGACCTACAAGAAGAACAGCCCGGTGCTGGCGCTTCTCTCCGACGGCAACATGCCCACCCAGTACGACACCACCCCGGCGCTGAGTCAGAAGGCGACCGAGGAGCGCGGGGCGGTCACCTGCTCCACAAGCTCCTCGTGGCTGGGCAACAAAACCGCCAGCGGCAACTCGGCGTCCCTGGCTGATATGACCGACAAGGCCATCGACCTGCTGCAGTCCCAGGTCGGCGACACGTCCACGAGCACCAGCGGGTTCTTCCTCCAGGTCGAGGGCGCATCCATCGACAAGCAGGACCATGCCGCCAACGCCTGCGGCCAGATCGGCGAGACCGACGACCTCGACAAGGCCATCTCCGCGGCCGTGGCGAAGCTCAAGACCAGGGGCGAGCTGGACGATACGCTGATCATCGTCACCGCCGACCACGCCCACACCAGCCAGATCGTGTCCGAGCCCCCGGCCTACGCGCTGAGCACGATCCTCAAGTCCCCGGTCGACGGCTCCACCATCGTCGTCTCCTACGGAACGGCCACCTCTGTCGATTCCGGCGCCGATGACGCCTCGGTCGGCTACACCGCCGGCGGCATGGAGCACACCGGCACCCAGCTGCGCATCGCGGCCTCCGGGCCGGGTGCCGACAGGGTGACGGGTCTGACCGACCAGACGGACAACTTCTACACCATCGCCAAGGCCCTAGGGCTCGCCTCCACGACCAGCGAGCAGAAGGCGCTGTCCGACTCCGGCAAGGTCGCGGTGAAGAAGAAGTCCGACGGTTCGGTCTCCGCCGAGGTCACGGGCTTCGACGGCGACAGCGTGCTGTCCTACACCCTCAAGGATTCGACGGGCACGATCCTCGCCACCACGGACTCCTCCGCGAAATCCGCGAACGCGATCTCCGGCGTCCAGGGCGTGCGCGTCGCCACGGCCCAGACCACCGACATCGCGCTTGACGGGGTCGAGTCCGGGGCCACCGGATACACGCTGAGCGTCACCGGCAAGCAGTCGGGCAAAACCGTCACCGTCTCCTTCGACGGCCCTGCGGCCGATGGCTCCACGACGACCAGCGGTGACGTGGCGAAGAAGGGCGGGAAGGAGGCGGCATCCACCCTCGCCACCGGGAAGGTCGCCGAACAGCCGAGCGCGGCGACGGGCGTCGCCACGCTCCTCGGCCGGACGGGTTCGGCGGTTCTGGGCGTCGTCGCCGCGGTTGCGGCCCTGGCGCTCGCCGGCGGCATCGCCGTGGCGGCCCGCCGCGGACTGTTCACGAGGTGACGAGGTGACGGCTATGGGCGGATATCCACGGTCCGTGCGGGTCTGAGGGTCCGGCGGACGCGGGTCGTGCGGAGCCCGGCGGGACGATCCCGCCGGGCTCCGTCGCGTTTCGATCGATTCGGGAGGAATCGTGTGCGGTTGGGAATAGATGGTGGCGGATGAAAGTTGAGTGATGTAGGCTCAAGTTTCGGAACCGGCGCGGGCACATGCCCGGGACGGACGGGGACCCAGGAATCGTGCAATCGGTCCGGGGGTCTCCGCCGAGGCTCGGGCGGGAACACGTCGACATATCCGACAACAGAAGGAGAACACCCATCATGGGACGTGCAGTAGGCATCGATCTGGGCACCACGAATTCCTGCATCGCCACTCTCGAGGGCGGCGAGCCCACCGTCATCGTCAACGCCGAGGGCGCGCGCACCACGCCGTCGGTCGTGGCGTTCAGCAAGTCCGGCGAGATCCTCGTCGGCGAGGTCGCCAAGAGGCAGGCCGTCACCAACGTCGAGCGCACCATCAGCTCCGTCAAGCGCCATATGGGCACCGACTGGACCGTGGACATCGACGGCAAGAAGTGGACCCCGCAGGAGATCTCCGCGCAGATCCTCATGAAGATGAAGAGGGACGCCGAGGCGTACCTGGGCGAGCCGGTCACCGACGCGGTGATCACCTGCCCGGCGTACTTCAACGACGCCCAGCGCCAGGCCACGAAGGACGCCGGCAAGATCGCCGGCCTCAACGTGCTGCGCATCATCAACGAGCCCACGGCCGCCGCGCTCGCGTACGGCCTCGAGAAGGGCAAGGAGGACGAGCGCATCCTCGTCTTCGACCTTGGCGGCGGCACCTTCGACGTCTCGCTGCTGGAGATCGGCAAGGACGACGACGGCTTCTCCACCATCCAGGTCCAGGCCACCAACGGCGACAACCACCTCGGCGGCGACGACTGGGACCAGAAGATCATCGACTGGCTCGTCGGCGAGGTGAAGAACAAGTACGGCGTCGACCTGTCCAAGGACAAGATCGCGCTGCAGAGGCTCAAGGAGGCCGCCGAGCAGGCCAAGAAGGAGCTGTCGAGCTCGACCTCGACGTCCATCTCCATGCAGTACCTGGCCATGACGCCCGACGGCACCCCTGTGCATCTCGACGAGACGCTCACCCGGGCGCATTTCGAGGAGATGACCTCCGACCTGCTGGGTCGTTGCCGCACGCCGTTCAACAACGTTCTGTCCGACGCCGGCATCAGCGTCTCCGACATCGACCATGTGGTCCTCGTCGGCGGTTCCACCCGCATGCCCGCCGTCAAGGAACTCGTCAAGGAGCTCACGGGCGGCAAGGAGGCCAACCAGTCCGTCAACCCGGAT
>CALEGL010000122.1 GCA_937876495.1 uncultured Bifidobacterium sp. | reverse complement strand
GGCGTAATCCGTGGTTAACATTGAGGGTCTTTGGCATTAACAGCGGGAAGGTACACCTTACATAAGTAAGGAAAGCAAACTAAATAATTCATTCGGTTGCCGGCACGGAACCGAAGGTCTGCCTCCTTGCCTTCGTCACGCATATGGCGGGCCGTGCGAGACCCGCCTGAATCAGGCCGGGAACCAGTGGTTCCGGGCCAAGGGAGAGAGCCTGGTCATCGGCTATGCCGATGAAGCTGAAACCAGAGGGAACCATGAATACCAAGAGAATGATCGCAGCCGCCGCGCTTGTCACGGCGGCCGCGCTGAGCCTGTCGGGATGCTCGACGGGCACGTCGTCGTCCAGCTCTTCGTCGTCGGACGCGTCCGGCCAGACCATCACCGTATGGGCCATGAACGGTGACTATTCAGATCAGACGCTTGCGGCCATCGATAAGGCCTTCACCAAGAAGACCGGGGCCAAGGTCAAGCTCGAGACCCAGGAGTGGAGCGGAATCACCACAAAGATCACCACCGCGCTGTCGACATCGAACCCGCCCGACGTCCTCGACATCGGGAACACCCAGGTCTCCAGCTTCGCCGCGACGGGCGGTCTGATGGATCTGACCAAGTACAAGTCGGAGCTCAGCGAGGGCAATACCTGGATCAGCGGTCTCGAGGAGCCGGCGACCATCGACGGCAAGCTCTATGCGGTTCCGGCCTTCGCCGCCTCGCGCGCAGTCATCTACAACAAGACCTTGTGGGCCGCCGCGGGCATCACCTCGGCGCCCACCACCTGGGATGAGTTCACCGCCGACCTTGACAAGGTCGCCGCGAAGAACTCCTCCGACTCCGATTTCGTGCCTTTCTATCTGCCGGGCCAGTACTGGTACTCCATGCTGCAGTTCGTTTGGGACGCCGGCGGCAACATCGCCGTCGACAAGAACGGCACATGGAAGGGAACGACGTCGAACGCGAAGGCCCAGACCGGACTCAAGAACTGGAAGTCATTCCAGAACACGTACTCGAGCAAGGCCTCCCAGACCGTGGACACCACGAGTCCCGACATGAACCAGCTCATGGCGGAGGGGAAGACCTCGGCGATTCTGAGCAACAGCTCGTCGATCGCCGCGATTGAGAAGCAGAACAGCAAGATCACGGACAGCGACCTGGGCACCTTCCCCATGCCCGGGCAGAGCGGTTCCAACCAGCCGTCCATGATCGCCGGTTCCGACTGGGCCATCGCCGCCAAGAGCACCCACGCCGAACTCGCCCGGGAATGGGTCAAGATCGCCGCCAGCTCCACCATGCAGCAGAAGTGGGTCTTCGGACATGACGGATGGCTTCCGAACACGGTTGAAGGACTGCAGAAGGCCATGGACACCTCTGACTTCCCGGAGGTCCAGAAGGGCTTCTTCGAGGCGGCCAAGAAATCCAAGGCCACCCCCGCCTCGCCGAACTGGGCGACCATCGAAGGCGACAAGTCCGTCAACGAGTTCACCCAGGCCATCGCCACGGGCAGCAAAAGCATCAAGGCGGCGGCATCGAGCTTCGACTCCCATCTTGACGAAGTCCTGAACAAGAGCAACTGATGATCGGGCGGCGGTGGGATTGCGCGGGCTTCGACCTGCGGACGGACGGGAATCCGCCCGATAGCTCCCTGGCCGCCTGAGCCATGGCAGGCGCGGCGGACCGTCCCCGCCGCGTCCGCCGCCCCATTCCTCATTCGGGCGGAACGAAGGAGAACACCGCATGACCACGACAACCGTCATGCCGGGTCGGCGACGCAGACCGACGAACGGACGGCGAGGACGCAAATCCGAGCCTGGATTGCGCGTCGGAAGCCGTGGCCTCACCGTCGCCCTTCTGACCCCGGCAGGAATCATCATGACTGCGCTGATAGGCGTCCCCGCGGTCTTCCTTCTCTTCACGTCCTTCACGAACTACGACAGACGGGCCCTGTTCACGGGCGAGTTCAGCGTCACCGGACTGCAGCAGTACGTCACGGCCCTATCCGACGCCGACTTCTGGATGTCGCTCGCCCGGACCTTTGTGTTCTCCGCGGCGCTTGTGGCGGGAAGCGTCCTCGCCGGCATGGCCGTCGCCCAGATGATGACCAAGCTCGGCACGGTCATGCGCTACGTCGTCACCTTCGTGCTCATCTTCGCCTGGGCGATGCCGAACGTGGCATCCTCGGTCGTCTGGAACTGGCTGTTCCAGCCGGGATATGGCGTCGTCAACTGGCTGCTCACCCGGCTGCGCATCTTCGGGGACATGCAGAACACCGCCTGGTCGAACAACACCTGGCTGGCGTTCGTGTGCATCTGGATGCTTGTCGTCTGGCAGGCGGTGCCCTACATCGCCATCACCCTGTACGCCGCCTCCACGCAGCTCGACCCCTCATGCGTCGAGGCCGCCCAGCTCGACGGCGCAGGCCCCGTGCGCATCTACTGGCAGATCATCGTCCCCCTCATCCGGCCCAGCATCATGATGGTGACGATGCTGTCCATGATCTGGGACTTCAACATCTTCAATCAGATATGGCTCGTCTCGCAGGGAGGGCCGGATGGGTCGACGTCGACCATCGGGGTGTTCACCTATTCGACGGCCTTCGTCGACTTCAACATCGCCCAGGGCGCCGCTGTCTCCGTCATCACGGTAATCGTGCTGCTCGGCCTGACCAGCGTCTACATCCGCAGTCTTCTGCGGTCGGGGGAGGACCTATGATTCGCTCGGGTCGCATCCGCTGGCGCCGCCTCGGCACCACCGTCATCGCCATCGTCTTCAGCGTCGTGTGGTTCTTCCCCGTCTACTGGATGGGCGTCACCTCCATCAAGCCGCGCAACGAGATCATGACCACCACCCCGGTGTTCTTCCCGACGCATTGGTCCCTGGAGAACTTCCGTGCGGCGATCTTCGAGACCTCGTTCCTGACGAATCTGAGGAACTCGGTCATCGTCACGGTGATCTCCGTGGCGGTGTCCGTTCTGGTCGCGTTCCTTGCCTGCGCCGCACTGACCCTGTATCGCTTCCGCGCCAGGCGGGCCATCATGGTCGTCGTCCTCGCCGTTCAGATGATCCCGGGCACGGCCATGCTCATCCCCCAGTTCGTCGTTTTCAATCGTCTGGGGCTGCTCAACACCTATTTCGGTCTTATCCTCGCGTACATCGCCGGAGTGCTGCCCTTCTCCATCTGGAATATGCGAGGCTTCTTCCTGGCCATCCCCACCTCCATCTTCGAGTCGGCCCGCGTCGAAGGCGCGAGCGAATGGCAGGTGCTGCGCTACATCGCCTTCCCTCTGGCCGCCCCGGGCATCGTCTCGACGTCCGTGTTCGCCTTCATCACCGCGTGGAACGACTATCTGACGGCCTATACCTTCATGAAGGACCAGAGCATGTACACGCTTCCCGTGTGGCTGGCGAGCTTCTCCACCCCGATGGGCATCGACTTCGGCGGGCAGATGGCCGCTTCCGTCATCTTCTCCCTGCCGGTGGTCGTGTTCTTCATGATCGTCCAGCGTCGCATCGCCAATGGCGTGATGACGGGGTCGGTGAAGTAGGTGGCCAGGCGGTCCGCGCGCATCATGACGACGTTGCCCGAGCAATGGATCGGTTCCCGGGTCGCGATGTTCGTGGTGTCTGAGGGACCATGTTAAGTAAGTGTGACTAACTAATGGTTTATCATCGGAGGAACGGGGATGCCGTCCGGCTCACGGACGTCACGGTTCCCGGCGAAGGGACGGTCGTCATGGGTGCCAGGGGAGGGGATGCCACGGAGGATTCTCGGAGATCCGAGTCGTCCCGTCCGCGAGTGGTCGGGGCCATGCCCTCGGACGTCAGGCTTCGCAACAGGTCGGCGGTGCTGTCCGCCCTGTACCCGGACGTTCTGAGGTCCCGAGCCGACCTGGCGAAGATCACCGGGCTGTCGAAGGTCTCGACGTCCGATGTGGTGTCCGACCTGATCGGGGACGGCTTCGTCGTGGAGCAGGGGTACAAGGCGTCATCCCGTCCGGGCAAGCCCGCGCTCATGCTGGAGTTCAACCCCTCCGCCAGAAGGATAGTGGCCCTGGACCTGTCGGATCCGGCCAGCATCAAAGGCGTCGTCACCGACCTTGCCGGAACGATCCTCGACCGGGAGGAGAGGGACTCGCCTCTGGAGGACGCTCTGGATCCGGAATCCGTGCTCGGCCTGTGCTCGTACCTCTGCACACGGGTCGCGAACGAGGGGACGCCTCTTCTGGGCATCGGGGTGGCCACCCCTGGAACGGTGGACGGGGAGGGGACCGTGCTCACCGCTCCGAATCTGGGCTGGGAATCGGTTCATCTGGGGGAGCTCATCCGCACGCGCTTCGGGGTCCCCGTCCACGTAGCCAACGACGCCGACGCCGCCGTCCGGGCCGAAAGGCATTTCGGGTCGGGGCCCTCCGACATGATCGTCGTTCAGGTCGCCCGGGGCGTGGGCGCCGGAGTCCTCATCGCCGACCGGGTCGTCGGGGGTTCGGGCTTCGCCGCCGGGGAGATCGGTCACGTCGTCGTTGACCCCGACGGTCCGCTCTGCTCCTGCGGGAAGCGCGGATGCCTCGAGACGCTGATATCCGCCCATGCCCTGCGCCGTCGCATCCAGGACGCCCCAAGGGACCGCGAGACGATCCTCAGTGAGGCGGGAGCCGTTCTCGGCAGAGCCCTGTCCATGCCGGTGGGGATGACCGACGTCACCGACATCGTGGTGTCGGGGCCCTCGGACATCGTCGATGACGCCTTCCTCGAAGGCGTGCGGGACGCCGTCGACGCCGCCGTGCATTCGCGGTTCATCGGCCGTGTCGTGGTGAGGCGGCCACGGCTGGGCGGCGACGCCGCCGTGCTGGGCGTCGTCGCGTCCCTGCTGCGCGAGGAGCTGGGGGTGATCGCATGACCGGCATGACTCAGGTTCGGAAGACGATGATGACATCCGATCGAATGCTGCGGACCGCCATGGGGACGGGCGCGTTCGTCGGCGTCGACGTGGGGGGCACCAAGATCGCGGCGGTGCTCATGCAGGACGGAAGCATCGTCGATTCGATGCGGATCCCCACCCGACGAGGGAACCAGGAGGTCATCGATGACCTCCGCTCGGTCGTCCGGACGTTGGCGGGACGGGCCTCATCCCGACCGGTCTCCGTCGGGATCGGGATTCCGGGCCGCGTGGACTATCGAAGAGGGATCGTCCACGACGCCGTCAACCTCGGTGTCCGCCGTCTGAATCTGTCCGCCGAGCTCGGACGGCGACTGGGACTGCCCGTCCATGTCGAGAACGACGTGAACGCCGCGGCGCTGGGAGAGGCCGCTCTCGCCCATCCCGATCTGGGAACCGTGGCCGTCCTCAACGCGGGGGACCGGACTTGCGGCGGGAGTCATCCGCAACGGAGGAATCGACCATGGCGCGCATGGAGCCGTCGGCGAGATCGGGCACGTTCCCGTGGATCCGCATCGCTTCCTCTGTGCCTGCGGGCAGAGAGGGTGTCTGGAGACGGTGGCCTCGGGGTCGGCCGTGTCCCGGATGTGGCCCGACGGCGGGGACGATCCCATGTCCTCGCTTCTACGGCAGACCGAATCGGGGGATGCCGGAGCCCGGAAGGTGCTGAACGCCGTCCTTGGGGGTCTGACGACATCGGTTCTGCTTCTCGCCATGACGGTGGATCCC
>CALEGL010000121.1 GCA_937876495.1 uncultured Bifidobacterium sp. | reverse complement strand
TATGGAGGAGAAGGTCGAACTTGTCAAGGCCGTCAAGGAGGTCGTCGACGTCCCGGTGATCTCCGGCGCCGGGTCGAACGACACCGTCCACACCGTGCGCATGGCCGAGATGACGCAGGAGGCCGGAGCCGACGCCGTGCTCATCGTCGCCCCCTACTATTCAAGGCCCTCCCAGGAGGGCATCTTTCGGCATTACCGCGCCGTCGACGAGGCCACGGACAAGCCCATCCTCGTCTATGACGTCCCGGGCCGCACCGGGGTGCACATCCAGCTGGAGACCTACCGCCGTCTGGCCGAGCTGCCGCATGTCAAGGCCGTCAAGGACGCCACGGGCGACATCGCCGGAGCCGTGCGCAAGCGCATGGAGACCGGGCTGACTTGGTACTCCGGCGACGACGGCCTCTTCCTGCCCTTCCTGTCGGTGGGCGCCGTGGGCGTCATCTCCGTCATCGCCCATGTCGCGGCCGCCCCCATGCGCCGGCTCGCCGACGCCTTCGATTCGGGCGACATCCATGAGGCCCAGAGACTGGCCGTGCGTCTGGCGCCGCTGGTCCAGGCCCTCAACGGCAACGGCTTCCAGGCGGTGATGGCCAAGGCGGCCCTCAAGGTGGAGGGTGTCCTGGACGACACCACCATGCGTCTGCCCAACGTCGGACCGGGGGACGCGGAACTCGAGCGCGCCGAGAAGGGCATGCGCGCGGCGGGCCTTCTGTAGGGCCCATTCACTCCTCGTCCGCGCACAGGCGCGGACACCTAGGAACAGAAATCCAAGAAGGATATGGCAACAGCAGAAAACAATCCATCGGCATCATCCTCGACGCGCTCCTCGCGAAGCGGCTCCCGCTCGCGCGGTTCCCGTCCCTATCGCTCCGGCCGCGGGCAGTCCCGCCGCGGTTCGCGCCCCTCGCGCTCCACCGCCCCGCAGCAGGACGAGGTCCTCATCGCCCCGCCCAAGTACCGCAAGGGCTCGATGCGCATCGTCCCGCTCGGCGGACTCGGCGAGATCGGCCGCAACATGAACGTCATCGAATACAACGGGCATATCCTGCTCATCGACTGTGGCGTCCTCTTCCCCGCGGAGGAGCAGCCCGGCGTGGACCTCATCCTGCCGGACTTCAACTACATCAAGGACAAGCTCGACCAGGTCGAGGCCCTTGTCCTCACCCACGGCCATGAGGACCACATCGGCGGCGTCCCCTACCTGCTCAACCTCCGTCCGGACATCCCGCTCATCGGCTCGAAGCTCACGCTGGCCTTCGTCGACGCCAAATGCGCCGAGCACAACCAGCACCCCACCAAGGTCGAGGTCAACGGGCGCGACAAGCTCAAGGTCGGGCCGTTCATGCTCGAGTTCGTCGCCGTCACCCATTCGATCCCCGACGCGCTCGCCGTATGCGTGAAGACGCCCGCCGGGACGATCATCGACACGGGCGACATCAAGCTCGACCAGCTGCCGCTGGACCACCGCATCACCGACCTCGTCGAGTTCGGCAAAATCGGCGAGCAGGGCGTCGACCTGCTCATGATGGACTCCACCAACGCCGAGGTCCCGGGCTTCGTCAAGCCGGAGATCTCCATCGGCCCCGCGCTCGACCGCGCCTTCGCCGAGGCCACGCGCAAGATCATCGTCGCGAGCTTCTCCAGCCACGTCCACCGCGTGCAGCAGGTCGTCGACACCGCCCACAAGTACGGGCGCAAGGTCGTCTTCGTCGGACGCTCGATGGTGCGCAACATGTCCATC
>CALEGL010000120.1 GCA_937876495.1 uncultured Bifidobacterium sp. | reverse complement strand
GGGGACGCGCACAGCCCGCCGAGGACCGCCGCGGGACGGGGGGAGCTGCGCAGGCCCCGCAGGGTCATCCCAGCGGCGGCATCGGCGAGCAGCGCGGCGTAACCGCGCCGGGGCCGGAGCGTACGGGTCCGCACGACGACATTATCGCCGTGGCGGATCTGCCCGTCGTCCTCCAGGCCGGTCTGCCCGGACCCGCCCGGCAGCATGACCAGCGTGCCCCGCGCATCGGGAGGCGCACTGAAAAGAACCCTCTGACGCGCGCCGTCACCCAGCACCAACGTGAAAAGCCGCGCATTGGACACCGGATCTGCGGCGGGACGCGGTGCCGGCAGGGGGAAGCGGGGCGGTCGGCTCGGTGACGAGGGGGGGGCTGCGGGAGGCAGGACGGGTCGGCTGTCGCGGCTGCGGAGGCGACGGTGGATGACGGCTCTCAGGGCCGTGGTCTGCGGACTGATTGCGGGGATGCTCGTCTCGCTGTACCGGCAGGGAATCGACGCCGGCACGCGTGTCGCCCGGTGGGCCTACGCATGGATCGGCATCCATCCGGTGTGGGTCGCCCTGTGGGCGGCCGTGGTCGTTCTTGCCGCTCTGCTGGTGGCCGCGCTTGTCCGCTTCGAGCCGATGGCCGGCGGCAGCGGCATCCCCCAGGTCGAGGGGGTCGTTCTGCGCGGCATGCGCATGCGCTGGTGGAGCGTGCTGATTGTGCGCTACGTGGGCGGTCTGCTCTGCGGGATGTTCGGGCTGTCCCTGGGCCGTGAGGGGCCGTCCATCCAGATTGGTGCTGCTTCCAGCCAGGCGGTCGGCAAGGGCATGCGCCGCCGCGGCATCGAGGCGAACTACCTCGTGACGGCCGGGGCCGCCGCAGGCCTGTCCGCGGCGTTCAACGCCCCCCTGTCGGGCATGATGTTCGCCCTCGAGGAGGTGCATCGCAGTTTCTCGCCGATGATCCTGCTGTCGGCCACCGCCGCCTCGCTCAGCGCCGACTTCGTCTCGAAGTACTGATTCGGGCTCACCCCCGTGCTCAACTTCACGCAGATGCCGCAGCTGTCCCTGACGGAGTACCTGTGGATGATCCCTCTGGGAATCGTGGCGGGGCTGGTTGGCTCGGCCATGAACCGGATGCTGCTTGGCTTCCAGACGCTGTACGGGCGTCTTCCTGCGGTCGCCCGGCCGATGATCGCCCTGGCTCTGGCCCTTCCCGTCGGTCTGTGGCTGCCCATGGCGCTGGGCGGCGGCGAGGAGCTCATCGGCTTCGCCGAGAAGGCCACGGGAGGCGTGGCGCTGCTCGCCGTGCTGCTGGTCGTCAAGATGGTGTTCACCTCCACCAGTTTCGGCAGCGGCGTCCCGGGCGACATCTTCATGCCCATCCTCGCCACCGGCACCCTGGCCGGCAGCATCAGCGGCATCCTGGCCACGCATGCCGGCGTCCCGGCGGCGCATATCCCCGTGTTCGCCGTCTGCGCCATGGCCGGCGCGCTCGCCGCCTCGGTGAAGGCGCCGGTGACGTCCATCCTGCTCACGGTGGAGATGTCGGGCACGCTGGTGCATATGCTGCCCGTCACGGCCTGCGCGTTCATCGCCCTCATGGTCTCCGACCTGCTCGGCGTGCGTCCCGTGTACACGGCGCTGCTCGACCGCTACACGGCCTCGCATCCGGATTCCGGAGTCTCCGACGCGGGAGATGCGGCGGGTTCGGGATCCCGCCGCGGCAACGTCATCATGGAGTTCCCCGTGGAGGCCGGGAGCCCTGCTGCGGGGGCCCGGATCGGCGACGTCGATTGGCCCTCGCCGGCGGCCGTCGTCGACGTCAGACGCGGCGATGACGAGGTGGTTCCATCCCGTGACGTCGTTCTGACCCCCGGCGACTACGTCCTCGTCATGTTCCCCGTGTCGGGACTCGTGCGGATGCGTGCCGGGATCCGTGCCCTGTGCTCACCCGATGCGAAGGCGTCCGATGCTCAGGCGGCTGATGCTCAGGCGGCTGATGCGGAGACGACCGCTTCCTCCGAGCGGGCCGCTCGCCCGCGGACCTCCGACGGGACGCGTCGCGCGATTTAGTTGGTGTCTGTTACCGCCCCTGTTACATCCCCCTGCCGAGGTAACGCGGACGAAACGTGAGGGCAATCCGTCAGGTTCTTTCTCTCCCTACGGTGATGGATCATGTGGAGAGGAAACAAGCATATGGCTGCTGAATCCGTAGGGGGCAGACGCCGGCGGGGGGCAGTGGTCGCCGCGGCGGCCGCGCTGCTGATGACCGTGATGGCTCTGGCCGTTCCCGTCAGCAGCTACGCGGCAGAGGCCGTCAGCGTCTGCAATCCGACGGCGACGAACGGATGCGTCAACGGAATCCTCCAGGATTCCTCCAAGAAGGCCATAGCGGGGGCGAAGGTCACGCTGTCGGGCAAGGAAAGCGCGACGACGACCACCGACAAGGACGGCAAATGGGCGTTCTCCGTCGGGGCCGACGGGAAGTACACGGTCGCCATCGACCCGTCGTTCGTCTCGAAGTACGGACTGAAGTCCTCGACGGCGGTGGTGACGATCGACAAGAACAGCTTCAGCCAGCAGCGCGGCGTGGTGCGCTTCGACGAGGCGAACTCCTCGGACGAGTCCTCGCCGTCGTCGAGCTCGTCCTCCTCATCGAGTTCGTCGTCCTCCTCGTCCTCCTCCTCGCAGACTCAGCAGGACGACGACTCCCAGTGGGCGAACTTCGGAGCCCGCTTCTGGCAGCAGCTGTTCTCCGGCATCGTGTTCGGCCTCATGCTGGGCCTGATGAGCGTCGGGATGAACCTCGTCTACGGCACCACGAAGCTGAGCTCCTTCTCGCATGGCGAGCAGGTCACGCTCGGCGGACTCATGGCCTACGTGGGTACCCAGATGATGCATATGCCGGTCTGGGCCGCCGCGATCTTCGCCGTCATCGTCGGAGGTCTGACCGGCTGGCTTCAGAACGACCTCGTCTGGGCGCCGCTGCGGCGCAAGAACGTCGGCCCCATCCAGCAGATGATCGTGACCATCGGTCTGTCCATGGCGCTGCAGTACATCTTCCAGTTCTTCTTCGGCGGCAACACGCTCGGCATCACCATCGCCGTGCCGAAGGGCTTCGAGATAGGGCCCATCACCACGGACATGCCCACGCTGCTGTCCGCCGGGATCGCCATCGTCGTCATCCTCGGCGTGACATGGTTCCTCTACCGCACCCGTCTGGGGCGCGCCACCCGCGCGGTCTCCGACAACTCCGCGCTCGCAGCGGCCTCGGGCATCAACGTCGAGCAGGTCGTCAGGGTCGTCTGGATACTTTCCACTTCGCTGGCGGCCCTGTCAGGCGTGCTCATGGGCATCTACCTCAACGGCATCGCCTGGAACACGGGCGCGGTGCTGCTGCTGCTCATGTTCTCCGCCGTCACCCTGGGTGGCCTCGGAACGGCGAACGGCGCCCTCGTGGGTTCGCTCATCATCGGCATCGTCGCGGATATGAGCTCGCTCGTCATCCCCAACGACATGCGGTACGCCAGCGCCATGGCGATTCTCATCATCGTGCTGCTGGTCAGGCCCCAGGGTCTTTTCGGCAAGCTGCAGAGGGTGGGATGAGCATGAACGGGACACGTCAAAGCACCGTATGGGTCATCGCCCGCGGGGCACGCCGGAGAAGCGGAATCGCGGGAGTCGCAGCGAAGACGGAAAGGAGCCGATGATGGACTTCACCACGGTGATCGGCAATTCATTGGGGGAGCTCATAGCCCCAACGACGGCGGCCTATGCGCTGGCCGCCATCGGCCTCAACATCCATTTCGGCATGACCGGGCTGCTCAACATGGGGCAGGCGGGATTCATGCTGCTCGGCGCCTACGGCTTCGCCATCACCCAGAGCATGGGATGGAGTCTCTTCGCGTCCCTGCTCGCGGCTCTTGCGCTCGCCGGCATCTACGCCGTTCTGCTGGGCGTCCCGACGCTGAAGCTGGGGCCGGACTACCTGTCGATGGTCACGCTGGCGTCCGCCGAGATCATCCGCATCATCGGACGGTCCACGTCGATGACGAACGTCACGGGAGGGTCGGCCGGCATCTCGCCGCAGAACTTCACCGAGAAGTTCGAGGACTCCTCGCCGCTTCCCAACGGGAGCACCACCTTCCTGCTGTGGACGTACTCGAACAACATCGCCAATTCGTGGTGGATCCGCATCGTGGGATGGACGTTGGTGCTTATCGCCGTGCTGCTCACGTGGCGCTGGTTCCATTCGCCGTGGGGCCGCGTGCTCAAAGGCATCCGGGAGGACGAGAACGCCGTGAGGTCGCTGGGCAAGTCGGTGACGACGTTCAAGCTGCAGTCGCTTTTCCTCGGAGGGGCTTTCGGCGCCATCGCCGGGATCCTCTTCGTGCTTCCCCGCTCCGTCCAGCCTGATTCGCTGGGCCGCCAGGTCACGTTCTACACATGGACGATCCTGCTCCTCGGAGGCGCCGCGACGATCTTCGGGCCGATAGTCGGCTCCTGCCTGCTATGGGTGCTGCTCACCTTCACCAAGGAGCTCATGCGCGGTGCGATCCCCGCGACGCTCATCTCCTCCAACCAGGTGGAGGCGCTGGGCTGGGTCATCGTCGGCGTCGCGCTGATGTGCCTCGTCATCTTCCGACCGCAGGGACTGCTCGGAGACAGAAAGGAGCTGGCCTTCAATGCCTGACACCGACACGCCGATGCCGTCCGCCGAGGCCGATGCCTCGTCGCAGGGGACGGACCCTTCGTCCAAGCCCTTCTACGATCTCGCCAAATGGGCCACGAAGGCCCCCGAGGGGGAGAAGCTCATCTCCACCGCCTACGGGGACAAGGTCCAGGAGGATCTGAAGTTCGTGGAGAACAAGCCGGGCGTCCACAAGCCCGACGCCATCCTCGTCGCCGACGACGTCACCCGCCACTTCGGGGGGATCGTCGCCGTGGACGTGAAGCATTTCGAGATCGAACGCCACGGCATCACGGCCCTCATCGGTCCGAACGGCGCCGGCAAGACGACGTTCTTCAACCTCATGACCGGATTCGACAAGCCGAATACGGGCACCTGGACCTTCGACGGGAAGGACCTCGCCAGCGTCTCGCCCGAGAAGGTGGCGCGCATGGGCATGGTGCGCACCTTCCAGCTCACGAAGGTCATGAGCAGGCTCACCGTGATGGACAACATGCTGCTCGGGGCGCCTTCGCAGCCCGGCGAGGGCATGCTCCGGTCGCTGTTCCCGCCCCTGTGGCGCAGGCGCGAGAAGGAGATCACCGAGAAGGCCGAGGCGCTGCTCAACCGCTTCCTGCTCTACAAGAAGAAGGACGACTACGCGGGCTCGCTGTCCGGCGGCCAACGCAAGCTGCTGGAGATGGCGCGCGCCCTCATGAGCGACCCGCAGCTCGTCATGCTCGACGAACCGATGGCCGGGGTGAACCCTGCGCTCAAGCAGTCGTTGCTCGACCATATCGTCTCGCTGCGCGAGGAGGGCACGACCGTGCTTTTCGTCGAGCATGACATGAACATGGTCAGGCATATCGCCGACTGGGTGACGGTGATGGCCGAGGGAAAGATCGTCGCCGAGGGCCAGCCGAAGTCCGTCATGAACGACCAGGCGGTCGTCGACGCCTATCTGGGGTCGCATGCGAACATCGACCTGGGCGATGACAGCGTCCTTGAGGGCGTCGAGTAGGGAGGATGGCATCCATGAGCGAATCAGCGGATACGGCGAGCGGAACCGACGTGACGGATGCCACGTCCGACGACGCCACGCGGGTGGCGACCGTCACCGAAGCGGCGCCGCGTGACGAGCGTCCGCGCGAGGAGATCCATCCGGGCGAGCCCGAGGGCGAGCCTCTGATGGACGCGGTGGATCTCGTGGCCGGGTACATCCCCGGCGTCAACATCCTCAACGGGGCTTCGCTGACGCTGCATCCGGGGGAGATCGTCGGCATCATCGGTCCGAACGGGGCCGGCAAGTCCACGCTGCTCAAATCCCTGTTCGGCCTCGTCCACGTCTCCAGCGGGCATCTCATGCTCAAGGGGGAGGACATCACCAATCTCCGGGCCGACAAGCTCGTGGCCCGCGGCGTGGGCTTCGTGCCGCAGACGGAGAACGTCTTCCCCTCGCTCACCATCAAGGAGAACATGCAGATGGGCGCCTTCCAGGCACCGAAGCTGTTCGCCGAGCGCTTCGACTACGTCGTCTCGATCTTTCCCAAGCTGGGCGCTCGCAAGGACCAGACCGCAGGGTCCCTGTCCGGAGGCGAGCGCCAGATGGTGGCCATGGGCCGCGCCCTGATGATGAAGCCGTCCGTGCTGCTGCTTGACGAGCCTTCGGCGGGCCTGTCCCCGATGCTGCAGGACGAGACCTTCATCCGCGTCCGTCAGATCAACAGGGCCGGGGTCTCGGTGGTCATCGTCGAGCAGAACGCCCGACGCTGTCTGCAGATCTGCAGCCGGGGCTACGTGCTCGACCAGGGCCGCAACGCCTATTCCGGTGCGGGGCACGCCCTGCTCAACGATCCCAAGGTCGTCTCGCTGTATCTGGGCAACCTCGAGGAGGAGGTCAAGGAGGAGGGGCGCTGACGGCGTAGCTCCACCCCTGAATGTCGGGAGGTCGGGCCCTTGGCGGGCCCGGCCCCGCAGGCATGCCCGATGGCCCCGCAGGCCTTGGAATCATTGCGATTGCTTGTGTTACGGGAGCTTTTCATCCTTCATCTCGGGGAAACATGCTCCAAACCTGGTCGTTGCAACCGGCCCCTAGCTTGGGGCACCAAGGATGAGGTTCGCGCCCCGCGCGTTCCCTGTTCTCCAGGAAGACCCGGGGACGTCGTCCGCGGGAAAGAGGAAGAAGAGGTGGTTCTCCTATGAGAAGACCCAGCAGAACAATCATGACCACCGCGGTCGCCGCGACGGCGGCCTTCGTCATGGCGCTTGCGGGATGCGGCGGATCGTCGAGCTCCTCGTCGTCGAGCTCCTCGTCGGGCTTCGTGCTCGGTGGTCTGTTCCCCGAGACGGGCTCGCTCGCGTATCTTGGACCCGCCGAGGTCGCGGCGTTCAAGCTTGCGGCCAAGGACATCAACGCCGCCGGCGGCGTACTCGGCAAGGATGTGACGACGGCCATGGCCGACACCTCGGACTCCGACCACGCCGACCAGAACACCTCCGGCGCCGAGTCCGTCCTGAGCAAGAACCCCTCGGTGATCATCGGACCGCCGTCCAGCTCGGTGGTCAAGAACGTCTACAAGGAGATCACGGCCGCGAAGGTGCCGATCATCTCCAACGGCGCGACGTCCACGAACTTCTCCGGCCTGAGCGACTACTTCTTCCGCACCGTCCCGCCGGACACGGTGCAGGGCGCCGTGATGGGCAACGTCATCGTCCAGGACGGCGTGCAGAACCTCGCCATCGCGGTGTTCAACGACGAGTACGGCACCAGCCTGCGTGACGTCGTCGTGAAAACCGTCGAGGCCTCGGGCGTCAAGGTCGTCTACGGCGAGAAGGACACCTTCGACCCCACCGAGACGAACTTCTCCTCGCTGGTGACGACTATCAAGGCCGCCAAGCCCGATGCGGTGCTCGTCATCGCCTTCGACCAGACCAAGGCGCTGGTCAAGGAGCTGTCCGCCCAGGGCATCG
>CALEGL010000119.1 GCA_937876495.1 uncultured Bifidobacterium sp. | reverse complement strand
ACCAACAGAGGGAGGGCGGAAACGGGGACGGACGACCAGGCCCCGCCAGCCGAACGGGGTCCCGTAGCCGTGGCCCACAGGCCCGCAGGCCGCCGCCGGCAGAGCGGGACCCCGCAGCGTGTCCCCTTCATGACGAACCTCCGCGACGCGCGAAAAACGCGGACGACAACCATGGGGAATTGTACTCCGCCTGGCGTGTTCCGCGGCGTCGATCCGCGGCGTCCGACGCCGCGGAAGGGCCACGTGCGACAATGGCGGAAGGACGGGCGCGGCTGCCTCCCGGGGAGTGGAGACGATGCCTGCCGTGACGTGCCGGTCGATGGAGGGGGCGTGATGTGATGGACGGGTTCCTCGGCATGGTGCTCATCTGGTCGCCATGCCTCCTGGTCGGATGTCTGTTCCTCGTCTCCGTTCTGCGCGAGCCGCGCCGATTCCGCAACGCCATCCTGTTCCTGGCGTTTCTCGTGATGCTTGCCGGACTGCTTCTTCTGCGTTTCGGCACCTGGTGGATGCTGCTGCCTCTTGTGATGGCCCTCGTGGCGATGCCCGTCGTCACCGTCGTGTTCCTCGTCGTCAACGGCATCGTGGTGATCCGGCGGGAGGGCGTCTCGTCGTCGACGCTGCTTCCCCTGGTTCTGGCCGCCGTCGTCATCGTCTATCTCGCGCTGCTGCCTCTTGTGGCGCTTGCACGGGCCCCGGAATGGGTCGTGGACGCCACGATGCTCGTCATGGTCGAAGGGATGTGGTTCTTCGTCTCCTTCGTCGCGCTGCTGCTGTATTCGTGGCTGTACCGGATGCTGCCACGCCGACGGAGGTACGACTACGTCATCATCCACGGCGCCGGGCTGGACGGCGACCGTCCCACGCCGCTGCTTCGCGGCAGAATCGACCGTGCCGTCGAACTATGGGAGCGCCAGGGGAGGCGTCCCCTTCTCATCGCGTCGGGGGGCCGCGGGGCGGACGAGGAGGTCAGCGAGGCGGAGGCCATGCGTCGCTACCTCGTATCCGAACGGCATGTCCCGCCCGAGAGCATCCTGCTGGAGGACCGGTCGACGACGACCTGGGAGAATCTGGCGGAGTCGAAGCGGCTTATGGACGCGGATCGTGGTCCGGGACGCTACGCGGCGGCACTGGTGACCAGCGACTACCACGTGTTCCGCGCCTGCGAATACGCTCGCCGTCTCGGTCTTGCGGCCGACGGCGTGGGAAGTCATACGAAGGGCTACTACTGGCCGACGGCATTCATCCGCGAATTCGTCGCCGTCACGCGCGCGCATCCGTGGCCATACGCGGCCATCGCCGGGGTCTGGCTGCTGTCGACCGTTCTGCCGCCGATCCTGTCGGCTCTCGGATAGGACACGCCTTCCGCATCGGCGGATTCCGCCGGGCGCCGTGGGCCTCTTCCCGCTTTCCCGCCGCGCGGCGGCCGTCTCGACGCCCGGGGTCATCCCCGGGGCTATCCTAGGTGGGGCGCGGCGCCACGCCTGGCCGTGCCGAGGCCGCCGAGACCCGTCGAGGGCGGAACGCCGACGGACAGGGACAGCGGAAGGCAGGTGAGACATGCTGAGAATGTTCAGCACCGTCAATGGTCAGATCGAGCAGGTCGACAAACCCCGGAACGGCTCCTGGCTGTGTCTGACCGAACCCACCGACGTCGAGCTCGCCTCCGTCTCGCAGAGCACCGGCATCGACCTCGCGGACCTTCGGGCCCCCCTGGACGACGAGGAGAGGTCCCGCGTCGACGCCGAGGACGACTACACGATGATCATCGTCGACATACCCACCGTGGAGGAGCGCAGCGGAAGGGACTGGTACGAGACCATCCCTCTGTCGATCATCGTCACCGAGAACCTCATCATCACCGTGTGCATGCAGGACACGCCCGTGCTCCACCCCTTCATGGAGGGCACCATCCGCGGCTTCAACACCTTCATGAAGTCGCGCTTCATCCTGCAGATCCTCTACCGCAACGCCACGATGTACCTGCGCTACCTGCGCATCATCGACAGGGAGAGCGACAAGCTCGAGCTCAAGCTGCGGCATTCCATGCAGAACCGCGAGATCCTCATGCTCCTCGAGCTGAGCAAGACGCTGGTCTACTTCACCACCAGCCTCAAATCGAACGAGATCGTCATGGAGAAGCTCATGACGCTGTCGCGCATCAAGCAGTATCCCGAGGACGAGGACCTGCTCGAGGACGTCATCACCGAGAACAAGCAGGCCATCGAGATGGCGAACATCTACAGCGGGGTCCTCGCGAACATGACCGACGCCTTCGCGTCCATCGTCTCGAACAACCTCAACAACGTCATGAGGATCTTCACCATCATCTCCATCACGCTGTCGATCCCCACCCTCATCTTCTCGATGTACGGCATGAACTTCCAGAGCGGAGGCATGCTCGGCATGCCCCTGACCGGCGACAAGTGGGGCTTCATCGTCGTGGTGGTCGTGGCCGTCCTCCTGTCGGTGCTCGTCACCTGGTTCCTCACGCGCTCGCGTCTGTTCCGCTGACGGCAGGGCGTGCGTCCCCGGACGCCGGGGGAGCGCCGTGCTTCCGCCCCGGGGCCGGCCCGGCGAGGATATCCCGTTCCACTCCGGCGGCTATGCTGGTCCACCATGGATGTCATCTCGTCGCATGGTCCGCGCGGGGCGTCCGCCCGTCTTCTCGCACTCGTCTGCTCCTTGGCGGCGATGCTCTCCCTGGCGGCATGCGGCCCGTCCTCCTCGACGACCGGGCTCCCGCAGGGGCCGGTGCTCTCCGTGGGTGTCGCCACCGACCAGCCCGGGACCGGTCTTCTCCCTGACGGCGCGTATTCTGGGCTTGACGTCACCGTTGCCCGCCACGTCGCCCAGACGCTGGGATACGGAACGGCGCCGCACTTCTTCGTGCCCGTGCCCCTGGGCGGCATCGCCGACGCCCTGGACTCGCGGCGGGCGGCCGGCGTCGTC
>CALEGL010000118.1 GCA_937876495.1 uncultured Bifidobacterium sp. | reverse complement strand
CCCTATGGCGGGGGCACCATCTGGGCCAACACGGCCACGGCCTATGACGCGCTGCCCCAGCCGCTGAAAAACCTGGCGGACACGGCCTGGGCCATCCATTCCAACGACTACGATACGAACTATTACAAGTTCGACGCGAAGCAGTCCGAAATTGCCGATTTCAGGGCCGAATTCATTTCCCGCATCTATGAGACCAAGCACCCGGTGGTGCGCGTACACCCGCAAACGGGGGAGCGGAATTTGCTGCTGGGCCATTTTGTCGTGGGGCTGGACGGTTTTTCCACGCGGGAGTCGAACGCGCTGGTCGAAATTTTCCAGAACTATATTACCGAGGTGGAAAACACCCTGACCTGGCGGTGGGACGAGGGCGATGTGGCGATCTGGGACAACCGCGCAACGCAGCACTATGCGATCAACGACTACGGCGATGCGCGCCGCGTCGTGCGCCGCGCCACCGTGCCCGGCGACGTGCCGGTCGGCATCGACGGCCGCCAGAGCGGCGTGCTGAAGGGGCCGGGGGCGACGCCGCAATAACGCCCGCCTCCCCCGGCGGCGACCTCGGCGAGGGGTCCCGTCTGTATGACTCCCGGACGCGGGACGGCCGGCGCTTCGTCGTCTCCGTGCTGGACGGTCAGGTGCATGTGGCGGGATATCTCAGCCAATGGTGGCAGTGGATCCGTCTCAGCGGCATCCCCGTCAGACGGGATCGCTCCGTCTCCGACGCCACCCATCATCACCTCGCCATGCTGTTCGGCCTCGCCCATGCGGGGCTGCGAACCCTGCACCCCTACGGGGTGGCCGACGTCGCGGAGTCCTCACTGCTCGTCCTCGACTCCTCGACCACCCTCACCCCCTGCCGGCCCGAGGACATCGACGACGAGAAGGCCTACGCCTACATGGAGTATCTGCGGAAGGCGAATTCCAGAGGCTACACGCATCGCCGGATCACACCCGACTGTCTCGCCCGGCTTGATGACAGGACACCCGTTATCGCCGGCTGGCAGAACGGCGACTGCGCCAGCGCCGGCGCCAGCGTCATGCTCGACCGCGTGCAGCTCATCGTCCTGCTCGCGGCGCTTCTGGGCCCCGACCGGACGATGGCGGCCGCACGACGCGTCTGGACATCCCACGAACTCTCGACGATGTCGCCCTTCATCCAGAGGGCGGCGCTGCCCATGGCCACCCGGTCCCTGCCGGGATGCAACAGGCAGCTGATCTCACTCATCCGCACCGACGCGGGATCGACGGAAAGGGACGAGGCGCAGGCCCCGCAGACGGTCACCCTGTCGCGATTCAGCGTCCGGTCGTTCCTCACCATCGCCCTGGCCGTCATCGCGGTGGCGGTGGTGTTCACGCAGCTCAGGCCGGACGAGGTCATCGATGCCGTGCGCAAGGCCGAACCGGTGTGGGCCCTGGTCGCCATGCTCTGCGGCCTGATCGCCTGGGCGGGATCCGCCGTCACGCTGGGCGCCTTCGTCGATCGCGACAAGCGGGATTGGTTCTCGTTGACGATGACCCAGGTCGCCGCCGGGTTCACGGCCGTATCCATGCCCGCGGGCGTGGGTCCGGCCTTCGTCAATCTCCAGTATCTGAGGCGCCGGGGGATGGGCAGCGCCGAGGCGACGGCCGTCACAGGCGCCACATGGAGCATCCAGGGACTGGCCACCATCGTCATCACCGTGGTGTTTGGCCTGTTCACGGGTCGCAGCACGCTGTCGGGCGCCATCCCGACGAACACCCTGATCATCGTCATCGGGGCCATCGTCCTCGCCTTCTGCCTGGCCATGGCCATCCCTCCCGTGCGCCGTCTGCTCACCCACCGCTATCTTCCGCTGATCGCCTCCTACGCGCACCGCTTCATGGAGGTCATCGCCCGCCCGGACAGACTGGCGGTGGCCGGGGCCGGGGCGCTGGTGCTCAACGTGGCCACGGCGCTGGGATTCTGGGTGTGTCTGCTCGCCTTCGGGAGCCGGACGAATCCGGTGGAGACCATGTTCGTCTTCCTTCTTGCCAACACCCTCGCCTCGGCGGTGCCCACCCCCGGCGGTCTGGGCGCGGTCGAGGCCGCCCTGAGCCTGTCCTTCACCGGAGTGGGGGTTCCCGCGGGCGTGGCGTTGTCGGCCACCCTGCTCTACCGCGTGGTGTTCTACTGGCTGCGCATCCCTCTGGGCGCCGCGGCCATGAAATGGCTGTCGGCGAAGCATATGCTCTGACCCGTCTCCCCCCGTCCCGCCGATGGGTCCGCGGACCCCGGAAACGGTGCGAAACCCGCACGGTTCGTGGCCTGACGGCGGGGAAACTGCGGTAGTATCTGATGATGAACGTGGCCTGAGTACATAGTGAGGGCCCCTGACCAAGAAGGATGCTTTCATGGCATACAACAAGTCTGATCTCGTCTCCAAGATCGCGCAGAAGTCCAACCTGACCAAGGCTCAGGCCGAGGCCGCCGTCAACGCCTTCCAGGATGTCTTCGTCGAGGCTCTGCAGTCGGGTGAGGGCCTGAAGCTCACGGGGCTGTTCTCCGCCGAGCGCGTCAAGCGCGCCGCCCGCACGGGACGCAATCCCCGCACGGGGGAGACCATCGATATCCCCGCATCCTATGGCGTTCGCATCTCCGCAGGCTCCCTGCTGAAGAAGGCCGTCACCCGCTAGGATTCCTCCGATGCCCGTTCCGCGGGCATCGCCCATCGGATGTCAGGGAAGCCCGACGGATCCGCATCAAGGATGCTGCGGATTCGTCGGGCTTCTTCGTCTTCTGCGTCTTCCGTCTTCTCGACCCATGAGCGTCCGCGATTCATGGACGCGATTCATGGACGCGATTCATGGAGGGGCCGCCCGTGGGGACTTTGGCTACACCAGAGACCGCATCAGCGCCGTGTACTCCGGCGTCGGACGGCTGGCGAAGGGGTCGAGCAGCTGGACCTCCCTACGGTCCTCCCCCATGATCGTCAGCCGGGTCCAGTCGCATGACCAGCGGCGGGGAGAAGAGGACGCCGCCGCGACGAAGGCGCCGCGCAGGGCGGCGCGCGTATCCTCCGGCGGATCGTTCACGGCCCGCTCGACGACCGCCTCATCCGCCTCCGCACGGATCATGCCATGGCGCAGCAGCGCAGGGAAGGCCACACCGTTGGCGACGTCATGATAGTCGAAATCGATCTGCCGCAGCCGCTCCCGCAGCGCGGTCCCGGAGAGCGACCCTCGGGACCGCAGGGCGTCGAACAGCCGCAGCTTGGCGGCCCAGTCCACGCGGTCGGCCACGGCCTCGTAGTCGCCCGCGCCGATGGCATCCAGCACCCGCGTCCATTCCCCGACGATCAGGCGCGCCGTCGTGGTCGGCAGCGCGGAATCCACCTCTTCGCCATGGGACTCCAGGAACCGGGAGACGACGGCCAGATACCGGCGCTGCAGGTCCAGGGCAGTGACGGAGGCGGCGGCCGCTCCGGAACGCTCCGAGGAGTCCCCCTCATGCCGGTCCCTTATACACATCTCCGAGCCCACGAGACTAAGGCGAAACCCGTATGCCGCTTTCGGCTTGAAAAAAAAAAACATATATCCGATTCTAA
>CALEGL010000117.1 GCA_937876495.1 uncultured Bifidobacterium sp. | reverse complement strand
CTGCTGCCCTACACCGCCGGGTCGCTGGTTTCGCGAGTCAGGGAGAACGGCAGGGTCGACAGCGTCGACTACCGGCATGACGGCGTGCGCATCGAGGCCGACGTCGACGCGCCTCTGGCGGCGCGCGTCGTCGAGCAGTCCATCGGTTGAGATGTCGGCTCCGCCGTCGGACCGGGCATGGCGGCCGAAACCGCCGCGAGAACGGTCACATCCGCGGCGCAGCGCCTTTTCTTGGCGTCCGTTACATCTGTGCCGATCCACGTCATAGTGTGTGGATACAGTGAAATCGCTGAAATAACGAAGCCCGTCACGAACGGGGTATCAGGCTAAGAGAGGTCCGATATATGGTGGATTCACCGATCAAGCCCACGAAGCTCGCGATCATCGGCGCCGGGGCCGTGGGCTCCACGCTCGCCTTCGCCGCCGCCCAGCGTGGCGTGGCCCGCGAGATCGTCCTCGAGGACATCGCCAAGGAGCGCGTCGAGGCCGAGGTGCTCGACATGCAGCACGGCTCCAGCTTCTATCCCACGGTTTCCATCGACGGATCCGACGACGTCGAGGTCTGCCGCGACGCCGACATGGTCGTCATCACCGCCGGCGCCCGCCAGAAGCCCGGACAGTCGCGTCTCGACCTGGCCGGTGCGACCATCCGCATCATGAAGTCAATCATCCCCAACGTGGTGAACGTGGCCCCCAATGCCATCTACATGCTCATCACCAACCCGGTGGACGTCGTCACCCACGTGTCGATGAAGCTCTCCGGCCTGCCCACGAACCAGATCTTCGGTTCCGGCACCAATCTCGACTCCGCCCGCCTGCGCTTCCTCATCGCCCAGCAGACCGGCGTCAACGTCAAGAACGTGCACGCCTACATCGCCGGCGAGCATGGCGACTCCGAGGTGCCGCTGTGGGCCTCCGCCACCATCGGCGGCGTCCCCATGTGCGACTGGGTCCCGCTGCCCGGCCATGAGCCCCTCGACGCCGCCAAGCGCGAGGAGATCCATCAGGAGGTCAAGAACGCCGCCTACCGGATCATCAACGGCAAGGGCGCCACGAACTACGCCATCGCCATGTCGGGCGTGGACATCATCGAGGCCATCCTGCGCGACACGAACAGGATCCTGCCCGTGAGCTCGCTGCTCGACGACTTCCACGGCATTTCCGGCGTGTGCATGTCCGTGCCGACGCTGCTCAACCGTCAGGGCGTCAACTCGCGGATCAACACCCCGGTGTCCGACCGTGAACTCGCCGCGCTCAAGCGATCCGCCGAGACTCTCAAGGAGACGGCCGCCAAGTTCGGCTTCTGATCGCTCCGTCGCCGCATCGCCGGCGTCGCGTCCGGCATACGATGGCCCGGTCCCCTGACGGGAACCGGGCCATCGTCGTATCTGATTGTCGTATCTGATTGTCGTGTTTGGTCGCCGGATGCGGACTGTTGACCACGGTTCCCATCGTCATGAGTTCATGGTGCGAACGCCATCCGTGCGCTTCGGCTGTCGACCTGACAGCGCAAGCGCACAACACTCCGATAGTGGCGTGATTCCGCCGTTTTCCTCTGTCTCTTCCTCCGTGGAGGCGCTATAGTCGAGCTCCGCGTCCGAAGGCCGTGGACGGTGGCGGATGCGAACGTTTCACGCCGACGGATCGTCCATGACGACGAGCGGGACACGACGACGGGACGCCGGGCGATTCGCGGTCGGGTCCGCGGAGCGAAAGGGAGGTTCACGATGGCTCATGCGCATGGGGTCGGTGACGGTGCCGGGGATCCGGAACGGGATGCCTCCGGCATCCGCACCGAAGGCATGGATCCGAACCGCGAGCATCAGCGCCGGCTGTCCCTGACGCTGTCCCTGACCGGCACGGTGTTCGTCGCCGAGCTCGTCGGTGCCGCCATCACCGGCTCGCTGGCCCTGCTCGTCGACGCCGGTCATATGCTCACCGACCTGTCGGTGCTGTCCGCCTCCGTCGTCACCGCGCTGCTCATGCGGCGCAAGCCGGACGACACCCGCACCTGGGGATGGGCGCGTCTGGAGGTCCTCACCGCCGCCGGTGGCGCACTGGCGCTGCTGTTCGTGGGGCTGTACGCCCTCGTCGAGGCGGGGATGAGGCTGTTCGGCGGTGCGGACGGGGACATTCGCGACATCCGTCTGCTGCTCGCCTTCGGCATCCTGGGTCTGCTCGCCAACATCGGCTCGATGGCGATTCTCTCCTCGAGGCGCGGCGACAACATGAACATGAGGGCGGCATTCCTCGAAGTCATCAACGACGCCCTGGGATCGGTGGCGGTCGTCGTCTCGGCCGTGGTGATGATGGCCACCGGATGGGACGGCTTCGACGCGGTGGCCGGCGGCATCATCGCGCTGCTCATGATCCCACGGGCGGGGATCCTGCTGCGCAACGCCGTGCGCGTGCTGCTCGAGGAGACGCCGGAGGGGCTTGACCTCGCCGCCGTGAAGCGGCATATGGAGACGGTGCCGCATGTCGTGGCCGTGCATGACCTGCACGCCAGCACGGTCTCGACGGGCATGCCCGTGCTGATGGCGCATGTGGAGGTCGACGACGGACTGGACATGGAGCAGGCCTCCGAGATCCTCGAAAGCCTGCAGGAATGCCTGCGGCGGCATTTCCTGGTGCCGGTGCGTCATACGACGTTCCAGCTCGAGCCCGTGGGATACCGCAGGCGCTATTCGGAGAGGCTTCATTCGTAGGACTCTCCGCGGTCGAAAGGACGAATCCGGCGGAAGTGTCGGGGAATGGGCGGACGGGCCCCGACCGGGTGGACGGGCGGACGGGCGCTACAACCGACGCAGAACGGTGACGACCTTGCCCATGATTCGCGCGTCGGTACCGTCGATGGGGGAGTAGGCAGGGTTGTGCGGGATGAGCCAGACGTGTCCGCGCTCCCTGCGGAAGGTCTTCACCGTCGCCTCGTCGTCCAGCAGGGCTGCGACGATATCCCCGTTCTCCGCGGTCTCCTGCTCGCGGACCACCACGTAGTCCCCGTCGCAGATGGCGGCGTCCACCATCGAATCGCCGTGGACCTCGAGCATGAAGAGCTCGCCGTCGCCGGTGAGGCGCTTGGGCAGCCGCATGACGTCCTCGACATGCTGTTCGGCCGTGATGGGCGTGCCAGCAGCGATGCGCCCGACCAGGGGGACGTCGCGAGAATCGAGCACGGAGGGGCTTTCGCCATCCATGACGGGGAAGGGGAGGATCGTCGCCGTGGATCGTCCGGCGTCTGACGGCGTCGTGACTGTCGGGTTCCGCGGCGTGGAGCTCCGCGTGTCCGCGGCGTCAGGCGAATCGGACGTCCCCACAAGCTCGATGGCGCGGCCTTTGTTCGCCCCCATGCGGATGATGCCGAGCTGTTCGAGGCTTTCCAGCTGGTGCTTGACGGAGGATGTGCTTTTCAGGCCGGCGCGCACGCCGATCTCCCGAAAGGAGGGAGCGAATCCGCGTTCCGCCATATGCGTTCGGATGGCCTCCAGCACAAGCCTCTGCCGTTCCGTCAGGGACGAAAGCGGATCCGAGCCGCGTCCGGAATCTTCCGGGGATGCCGTCGAGACCTCGGTCGCGTCTGAAGACGCTCCGGGGAAGGACCCTGCGTGCGGGGTGAAGGGGACGGTGCTCACCGGATGCTCCTTTCGGAAACTGGCACCAGCATAACGTGTCGGTCCTGTGAAATCAAACATCTGTTCGATGGCATCCCTTGTCTTGGTCGAACATCCGTGCGATAGTAAGAACATCCGTTCGATAGAACATATGTTCGAACGACGTTCGGGAAGGGAGTCTGCCATGGGGTCGACGACATCAGCAATGATGACATCCGCTTCTCTTTCTGCCGGATCGATTGCTGCAGAGACGATGGTGATTCCGGTCATCGGATGCACGACGGCGCGGCTGGCGCATCCATCGGAGGAGCGCAGGGATTCGGATCGTGGGGATTCGGATTGCAGGGATTCGCGAAGGACGCGGATGCTGCGCCCCGTCGAGGACACGAAAGACACGGTGTCCGCGATGAATGCGGGCGTGCGGCAATCATCGCGCGTGCGTGCGGGCGGGCGCACGACGCTCACCAGACGCGGCAGAATCGTCGTGGTGCTTGCCGCCCTCGCGCTGTCATTTGCCGGCGCGTGCGCCTTCGCCGCGGTGCGGGCGCAGTCCGCCGGTCCCGTGGAGACGTCCACCGAGGTCGTGCAGCGAGGCGATACGCTCTGGTCCTACGCCGAGAGGATCACCCCTCCGGGGGATGACGTGTCTGTGACGGTCGAGCGTCTCATGTCCCTCAACGATCTTGACAGTGCGACGCTCCATCCGGGGCAGCGCATAGTCGTGCCGGTGGATTCCATCCAATCGTGATCAGCCGTCCGGCGTGGGCGGGGGAGTCCGCATCGTCATGACGGTTGGCGCGGGTCACGGTGACGTCCAACGCGGTATCACCGCCGGGGTTGGCGCCGTGGAGCCCATGGCGGAGCGGCGACCTGAGGCTATTGTGGAGGGCATGCATTGCCCGTTCTGTCAGAATCCCGACACCAAGGTCGTCGACACGCGTCTGAGCGAGGATGGCCACACCATCCGGCGCCGGCGCGAATGTCCCCAGTGCGGCCGGCGCTTCACGACGGTGGAAAGCACCATGCTCCTCGTGCTCAAGCGTTCCGGGAACGTCGAGCCCTTCGACCGCGCCAAGGTCATCGCAGGCGTCCGCAAGGCCTGCCAGGGCCGTCCCATCGACGAAGGCGATCTCAAGGCGCTGGGGCAGAAGGTGGAGGAGGACCTGCGATCGCGTGGACTGGCGCAGGTACGGTCCGAGGACGTCGGCAAGGCCATTCTCAGACCCCTTCGCGACCTCGACGAGGTCGCCTATCTTCGCTTCGCCAGCGTCTATCGGAACTTCGGCGACCTCGAGGACTTCCAGTATGCCATCGCCTGTCCGCTTCCCGACCGCGCGACGCAGGAGGCGAAGCGGCAGGCGGCGCAGAAGGGGATCGGCGCCACTCCGTATTCCGCCGTGTCCGTCGGCCCGTCCCGCGCATAGTCTGAGGCGGGCTGGCGGACGGCCTACAGCTCGATGATCCTCATCCTGATCGTGCCCGGGAGATGCCGGAGCGCATCCAGAGCTGCTGGAGTCGGTCGGGTGGCCACGTCGGTGACGACGTAGCCCAGCTCGCCCTCGGTCGCCAGCGACTGCGCGGAGATGTTGATGTTCTCCTCGCCGAGCACCTTGTTCACGCGTGCCAGCACGCCCGGCAGGTTGTCATGCAGATGGGCGATGCGGGCGGCGCCCTTTCCCTGATGCAGCGTCATCTGGGGGAGATTCACCGACAGGGTAGTGGAAGCGCGGAACCAGTAGTCCTCCAGACGCTGGGAGACGAAATGTCCGATCGACTCCTGGGCCTCCAGCGTGGACCCTCCGATATGCGGGGTGAGGATCATGTTGTCCTCGTCGGCCAGAGGGGTGACGAAGGCGTCCCCGCTCTTCTTCGGCTCGACGGGATACACGTCCACCGCCGCTCCGGACAGATGCCCGGAGTCCAGATGGCGCTTGAGCGCGTCGAGGTCGGCGACGAAGCCGCGGGAGAGGTTGATGAAGATCGCGTCCTGCTTCATATGGGCGAACTGGTCCTCGCCGAAGAATCCGACGTTCGACTTTCGTCCGTCGACGTGCAGGGTCACCGCATCCGACTGCTCGAGCAGGTCGTTCAGCGTGGGCATGCGCTTGGCGTTGCTCATCGCGAGCTTCTCCTCGACGTCGTAGAAGACCACGCGCATGCCCATGGCCTCGGCCAGCACGGACAGCTGAGAGCCGATGTTGCCATAGCCGACGATGCCGAGGGTCTTGCCGCGCACCTCGTGCGAACCCTTCGCGGACTTGTCCCACAGGCCATGCTTGAGATGGTGCGTGTGCGCCGGGATGCGGCGCATGAGGCAGATGATGTCGCAGATGACGAGCTCCACCACGGAGCGGGTGTTCGAATACGGTGCGTTGAAGACGGCGATGCCCTTCTTGCCGGCATAGTCGAGGTCGACCTGGTTGGTTCCAATGCAGAAGCATCCGATGGCCGTGAGATTCGGCCGGGCGTCCAGCACGCGGCGAGTGACCGTGGTCTTGGATCGGATGCCCAGCAGATCGACGCCTTCGAGGGCCTCGATGAGCTCGTCCTCGCCGAGCGCCCCGGACCGGGTCTCGACCTCGAAGCCGTGGTCGCGCAGCGACTGCGCGGCATTGGGATGGATGTTCTCCAACAACAGTGCTTTGGGCATATCCCCCACCTTAGAGCTCCAGTGCGCGGGCGTCATCCCGCGTCCGAACGATGACCAGACGCTGTGTCGGCCTGGTCATGGCCACGTACAGATCCGACGCCGCCGTGAGACGGGATGGCGCCGACTCCTCGATCTCGCCGGGCTGCACGACCACGACGGCATCGTATTCCAGACCCTTAACCGCGTCCGTGCCGCAGACGACGACCTGACGGTCCCAGAACGACTGGGCGGCGAGTCGGTCGGCCTCCTCCGAGGGAAGGGCGTCGCGGAGGGCGGCGTCGACGACGGACGTCAGACCGGCGATCCATGCGTCGGGGGCGATGACGGCCACGCGTCCCGTGCCGTCATGACCGACGAACTCATGCGCGAGATCCGGCACGAGGTCACGGATCCGCCGCTCCAGCTCGGCCCGGTTCTCGGTCACGATCCTGGATACCGAATCCGGCACGCCGCGCACGGCCTTCGTCGTGGAGACGTACAGACCCGAGCGCTCCGCGAAGGCCGAGGCGAGCTCGGAGACCTCGCGGGGATTGCGGTAATTGATGCTCAGCTCCCTCAGCGACCAGCCCGCCGGACCGAACAGATGATCCATCGTCCGACGCCAGTCCCGGGTGCCTCCCATCGCTGCCGTCTGCGCCACGTCGCCCACGATGGTGAAGGAACGCGACGGGCAGCGCCGCAGCAGCATCCGCCAGTCCATCGCCGTGAGCTCCTGCGCCTCGTCGACGACCACATGGCCGTAGGTCCATTCCCGGTCGGAGCCGGCGCGTCCGGCGACGGTTCCGCCATCGACCTGTGACATCTGCCTGGCCAGCATCGAGGCGGTGACGATGCCCGAGCCTATGCCGGCCTGGGCGAGGGTGTCCCGGGCGAAGCTCTCCTCCTCGGCGCGGGCCGAATCCCTGGCCTTCCGGGCGGCGGCCTCATGGGGGTCGAGGCCGAGCAGGTTCATCGCCTCGTCAAGCAGGGGGACGTCGGAGCGTGTGAAGGGCGACCCCTTGGGTCGTAAGAGTGCCGCGACCTCGTCGTCATCCAGCCAAGGCGCGAACCTGCGGAGCTGGGCCGGCTTGGCGAGCATCTGATCGACGAGCCACGTGGCCGTCATCGGCAGCCAGGCGAGGTTGAGGGTCCGACGCACCTCGTCGTTGAGGACCAGCTGCCTCTCGACATCCGACAGCTCGGACCGGTCGGGGGAGTAGTCGACCTTCTCGACGTAGCGGTCGCGAAGCGACGCGAGCATGACGCGGATGAAGGTCTCGCGGGCCTTGTTATGGGGCTGGCGGGTGCGTCGGGCCGCCTCGATCGCCTGTTCGACGTCCGCGGCGAGCATGGGCACGTCGATGCCGTTGACGCGCGTGGTCGGAAGCGTCGACGGGATGCGCTCGCGGGAGCTCACGGCGTTCGCGATGGCGGAGGCCATGCGCGCGTCGCCCTTGATTCGCGCCGCCTGCGGGGTGTCCACGGCGGTGGCGTCGATGTCCGGGATGAGGTCTCCGATGGTGCGGCTGACCACGCCCGTCTCACCCAGAGAGGGAAGCACCTGGTCGATGTAATGGAGGAAGGACTGGCTGGGGCCGACCACCAGCACGCCCGAGGAAGCCAGACGTCTGCGGTGGGTGTACAGCAGGTAGGCCGCGCGGTGGAGGGCCACGGCCGTCTTGCCGGTTCCGGGGCCGCCCTGCACGACGAGGGCTCCGGACAGCGGCGCGCGGATGATTCGATCCTGCTCCGCCTGGATGGTGGCGACGATGTCGGTCATCCGTCCGGTGCGTCGTGACCCCAACGACGCCAGAAGCGCGCCCTCTCCCGTCAGTGTCCCCGACTCCGTGGCGCGGTCCACCTCGGAGGAGGCCATGTCGAGGACCTCGTCCTCCAGCCCCACGACGTCGCGGAAGCGCAGGGTGATATGGCGTCGCAGCACTATGTCGCCATGGTGGGAGGGCGTCGCCTCGTAGAAGGGCCGCGCGGCCTCGGCCCGCCAGTCCGTGAGCATGGGCTCGTGGTCCTCGCTGGACAGCCCCGTGCGTCCGATGTACCGGCGCGTGCCCGACTCGTCGTCGAGACGGCCGAAGACGAGTCGGTCCTCCACTCCCCGCAGCTGGGCGACGCGGTCCTCGTACATCGTGGCGAACGAATCACGTTCGGTGCGCTGCGTCGGGGATCCATGCGCGCCGGCCGCCCTGACGGCATCAAGACGTCTGCGCGCTGAGGCGCGCAGCTCGTCGAGGCGCGCGTAAAGGCGGGTGACGACCCGCTGTTCCTCCTGAAGCTGTGAGGAGTAACTCGACATGCTCTTCCGTTCCGTATTGGTCGGTTCCCAGGGCCCTTCCGAGTACTTCCGGCAGGGAAACTCAGGCACTCCACTGTAG
>CALEGL010000116.1 GCA_937876495.1 uncultured Bifidobacterium sp. | reverse complement strand
TGTATAAGGGCCGGGCGGGATCCCGACGCCTCCGCGGGGGGCGCGGGAGACGCACCCCGCGTCGCCGGCGTCATCAGGCGACACCGCATGCCCGGCGATTGGGGCCGCGCCGACCGTGGTGCCCGCCACAGGCGCCGGGGCGACGGATTCGGCGGACGCCGAGTCCTCGACGGCCGCAACCGGCGCCGCATCGGCAATGGCGGACGTTCCGGCCGCGCGCTCCGCGTCCCTCTTCGCGACGGCTGCACGGACCTCGGCCTTCTGCTCCGGGGTGCGGTAGTCGAGCACGATGATGAGGACCATCGACACGATGAACGCCACCGCGACGGCGATGGAGTACACCCACATCTGGTTGAAGACGGGGATGGTGAGCAGCGAGGTGAAGGCGAAGGCCGTCGTGGTCACGCCGTGGACCGTGGCTCCGGAAGCCACCACGGAGGGGAACAGCCAGCCGAGAACCGCGATGACCACGCCGCCGACGAAGCAGCCGATGAGCATGCGGCGGTACACGAGCTTGTAGCGCAGATGGATGCCGTAGAGGCTGGGCTCGGAGACGCCGCCCAGAAGACCTGCGGCGAGGGCGCCGATGGAGGTCTGGCGCATGACCTCGTCCCTGTCCTTCAGGGAGATGACGAGGACGCCGGCGGTGGCGCCGAAGCAGGCGAAGTTCCACACGCCCATGGGGCCCTGGATGAAGTCGTAGCCGAGCGTCTGGATGTTCATGAGCATCAGGGCGTTGAGAGGCCAGTGCAGACCCAGCGGCACGAGGAACGGGTAGAGCATGGGGATGAGGATCGCGAAGACGAACGGAGCATGGGAGTTCATCCATGCGAGTCCGACGCCGATGCCGTTGCCGGCCCACACGCCGAGAGGCCCGATGAGGAAGGCCGTGAGCGTGGTGACGATGATCATCGACAGGAAGGGCACGAAGACCAGCTGGACGCTTTCGGGGATGATCTTCTGAAGCCCGTGGTAGACGAGGGCAAGCACCGCCGCCATGAGCAGCGGCACGAACACGTTGCCGCTGTAGTCGTTGAGCTGCATGGGCAGGCCGAACACCGTCGTGGAGCACGAACTCGTGCCCAGCGTGGTGTTCTCGACGCAGTGGGTGACGCCCTTCCACGTCGAGGTGCTGGACAACCCCGTGAACTGAGGGGTCATCAGCGCCGCCATGATGGTGCCGCCGAGCCAGGGGTCGACCTTGAGCTTCTTCGAGGCGTTGTAGGCGATCATGATGGGCAGGAAGTAGAACACGCCCTTCCACATGGCCTTGATGAACATGAGGCTGGTGTTGGCCTCGTCCCCGGTGACGACCTTGACGGAGATGAGCAGGTTGACGAGGGCGATGATCAGCGAGGCGCCGAGCAGCACGCCCAGGATGGGACGGAAGGAGTCGGAAAGGTATTCGAAGAAGGAGTCGAGCCATCCGACCCGGCCGCGGCCCTTCGCATGCGCCTCGGCCTTGACCTCGGCGTTGCTTTTGGCGGCCGATTCCTCGGATCCACCGTCATCGGAGGACGATGAGCCCGCGGCGATGTCCTTCATCTCCGGCAGGGCCATGATCTCGTTGTACATGGAGGCGACGGCGCCTCCGATGACGACCTGGTAGCGGTTCCCGGCCTGGGGGACGGCCCCCAGGACTCCGGACATCGCGTCCAGCCTGCTCTGGTCTACCTTGCCGGAGTCGCCCAGTTCGAATCTCAGCCTGGTCGCGCAGTGCGTCAGGCTTTTCACGTTCCGCGGTCCGCCCACCGCATCGATGATCTGTGAGGCGGTTGATTCGGCCATTGCCTTCCCTTTCCCTTATGAGGTCCTGACGATTCGCCCGCGCCGACGGGATGCAGAAAAACAAAAAGACCCGAGGCACGGCGGTGCCTCAGGTCTTGCGTCCTCATCGAACTTGCAACCCTGCAATAGGTGAATCATCCGTAGGATACCGCACGAACGGACACGGTGCAAACGCGCGCCGGCATGACGCCGCCGACGCCGCCCGACCTCCACGAACCGGGCCGTCGCGACCGCGGCACGCCTATTGCCTATCCTGTGCCCGTGGCACAATGACAGCCATGGTTGCTAAGAACGCGGGTCTTCCCGCCACCCCTGCTGATCTGATCAACGTGGACGAAGTCATCGGCAAGTACTATGACCTCGTTCCCGATCCGGGCGTCCCCGAGCAGCGTGTCGTCTTCGGCACCTCCGGACACCGCGGATCCTCCCTGAAGACCTCGTTCAATGAGGCCCATATCGTGGCCATCACCCAGGCCATCGCCGAGTACCGCGCATCCAAGGGCGTCACCGGCCCCCTGTACCTCGGCCGCGACACCCACGCTCTGTCGGGCCCCGCGATGAAGACCGCCATCGAGGTGCTTGTGGCCAACGGCGTGCGCGTGCGCATCGACTCCCGCGACGACTACGTGCCCACCCCCGTCGTCTCGCAGGCCATCCTCACCCACAACCGCGCGGCCGACGGCACGCAGCGCTTCTCCGGCGCAGACCTCGCAGACGGCATCGTCGTGACCCCCTCGCACAACCCGCCCACCGACGGCGGCTTCAAGTACGATCCGCCGACCGGAGGCCCCGCGCCCGCCGAGGCGACGAACGCGATCGCCGCCCGCGCCAACGAGCTGCTAGGCGACTTCCACTCCGTCAAGCGCGTGCCCTACGAGCAGGCCATCGCCTCCGACCTCGTCGAGCGCTTCGACTACCGCGAGCATTACGTGGACGACCTGTCCAACGTCATCGACTTCGACGTCATCCGCTCCTCCGGCGTGCGTCTGGGCATCGACCCGCTGGGCGGCGCCTCCGTCAACTACTGGCCGCTGATGAACGAGAAGTACGGCCTGAGCATCGACGTCGTGCGCCCGCAGGTCGACCCGACCTGGAGCTTCATGACCATCGACCACGACGGCAAGATTCGCATGGATCCGAGCTCCCCCTACGCCATGAAGGGGCTCGTCGACTCCCTCAACAATGGCGCCTGGAAGAAGTACGACCTCGTCGGCGGCACCGACCCCGATGCGGACCGTCACGGCATCGTCTGCCCGGACTGGGGCGTGATGAACCCCAACCACTACATCGCCGTATGCGTGGAGTACCTCTTCGGCGGCAACCGTCCCGGCTGGCCGAAGAACGCCGGCATTGGCAAGACGCTTGTCTCCTCCAGCCTCATCGACCGTGTGGCCAAGTCCATCGGCGCCCGTCTCGTCGAGGTGCCCGTCGGCTTCAAGTGGTTCGTCGACCCGCTGTTCACCGGCGAGGTCGCCTTCGGCGGCGAGGAAAGCTCCGGCATGAGCTTCCTGCGCCGCGACGGCCGCGTGTGGACCACCGACAAGGACGGGCTCATCCCCGACCTGCTGGCAGCGGAGATCACCGCGAAGACCGGCAAGAACCCCGCCCAGCTGCACCAGGACCAGGTCGCGCGCTTCGGCGAGAGCTGGTACCGCCGCATCGACACCCCCACGACCCTTGAGCAGAAGCAGAAGTTCGCGAAGCTCACGGGAGCGGACGTCACGGCCACCAAGCTCGCCGGCGAGGACATCACCGCCAAGCTCACTGAGGCCCCGGGCAACGGCGCCAAAATCGGCGGCATCAAGGTGACGACCAAGGACAACTGGTTCGCCGCCCGCCCCTCCGGCACCGAGAACATCTACAAGGTGTACGCCGAGTCCTTCGTCTCCCCGGACGCCCTGGACAAGGTCCTCGACGAGGCCACCGAGGTGGTGGACAAGGCCCTGGCCGACTAGTCGACGCGGGACGCGACGGGGGCGCTGGCCGGTGGAATCCGGTCGGCGCCCCTCTCGTTCGGTCCTCAGGAGGCCGGATCCGCGTGACCGGATCCGAGTGACTGGACCCGCATGATCGAGCCGTCTGCCCTCCAACAGGAAACGCGGAGAGCGGCGAGGCACGGATTCGGAACCCGGCGGCGGACATCCCGGACGGACGGCAGACACGAAAGGACGCGTTCCATGACCATCACTGTATCGACCGACGGATCGGCTCTGGCCAATCCCCAAGGACCCATGGGAGCGGCCTGGGCGGACCGTGGTACGCCCTCCGGCGACGCGCACGCCCATACGGGCGGCCATGACGCCGGAGGCGCGACGAA
>CALEGL010000115.1 GCA_937876495.1 uncultured Bifidobacterium sp. | reverse complement strand
GTACCCCTTGGTCTGCAGGAAGCGCGCCTGACCCAGCGCCGTGAACGTCAGCGCCTCCCCCAGCGAGGCCACCGGCACCGGCAGGAAGTAATGCGAGGACTCCATCATCCCCCCAGCCGGGTTGAGCAGCGCCGCCCAGCCACCGATAAGCTCCGCCAGACGTCTCACGATCGTCCCCGCCGGGTTCAGCGTCTGCGTCGCCCGCAGCAGCTGCTGCTGGTCGTGGTACCGGGCGGCGAACGCCTGCTCGCCGGCATCCAGCAGACCGCGCGACACCGCCTTCGACACCGCCATGAACGGGGTCTCCAACGGCACCGTGAACAACGGCAGGCCGCTCGCCTCGCACTGGTCCTCAAGCCAGCGGGGCGGAGCCTGATGCACCACGCCCACGCCGAAGCCAAGCCCTCGCACCTGCCTGTCCGCCAGCCTCTGCGCGTACAGCCTCTGCGCCGCCGTGGACGACCCCTGGGCCATCGACACCCCCGACAGCAGAATCACCTCGCCGCCCTCGAGATACGGCGTCGGATCGTCCAGCTCCGTCGAATGAACCCAGGAAATCGGCTCGTCCACCACTCCGGCCCGTCCCTGCACCACCAGGGACAGATGCAGCCGGGACGTGTCCAGAAGACCGCGCAGCGTGATGGCCATTGAAGCCCCTTCCCCTTCGCAACCACACCGTCTCACACCATCTGCTCCATTATGGCCATGTCTTGTCCCTATCTAGTCCATCACGTCCATGACGTCGGCGCGCTGCGATTCCTAGCCTGAGTCCCATACCGTCGCCCTGTGCCAGATTGGCGACGGAAACGATCCGACGGTATGTCCGGCGGAAGCAGTCCCGGTGGACCGACCGGGAGGAAAGGACACGAGATGTCAGCAGCAGCATCAGTCCCGCAGAAGGCGCGCAGGATCGTCACCGCCATCCCCGGACCGAAGTCCCAGGAGATCCAGAAGAAGTACAACACGTACGTGAGCGCCGGGATCGGCCAGCATATGCCGATCTTCGCCGACCACGCCTCCGGCTCCACCATCACCGACGTCGACGGCAACCGCTTCATCGACCTGGCCGCCGGCATCGCCGTCACCGGCGTCGGCAACGCGGCCCCCGAGGTCGTCAAGGCCGTGCAGGACGAGGTCGCCAGGCTCACCCACACGAACTTCGCCACCACCCCCTACGCCGGCTACGTCGACGTGTGTGAGAAGCTCGCGAAGCACACCCCCGGCGACTTCCCGAAGAAGAGCGTGCTGCTCAACTCCGGCGCCGAGGCCGTCGAGAACGCGGTGAAGATCGCCCGCAAATACACGGGCCGCTCCGCCATCATCGTCATGGAGAACGCCTTCCACGGACGCACCAACCTCACCATGGCCATGACCACCAAGTCCATGCCGTACAAGCGCGGAT
>CALEGL010000114.1 GCA_937876495.1 uncultured Bifidobacterium sp. | reverse complement strand
GCCTGCCATGCGGCGGACATCGCCAAGCACCATCCGCACGCGCAGGACCGGGACCTCGCCATCTCGAAGGCCCGCTTCGAGTTCCGCTGGCTCGACCAGTTCAACCTCTCCTACGATCCGGACACCGCCATCGCCTTCCACGACGAGACGCTGCCCGCCGAACCGGCGAAGATGGCGCATTTCTGCTCGATGTGCGGGCCGAAGTTCTGCTCCATGGCCATCTCGCAGAACATCCGCAGGCGCTTCGGCGGGCTCGGCGGCCAGAAGGCCGTCGTCGACGCCGTGACCGCCGGCGCGAAGGCGTACGCGGGGGTGAGCGCATGAGCGCGGACGGACGCGGAGCCGGACGCGCGGTGCGCCGCACCACGCTTCCCGCGGTGCTCGCCGTCGCCGGAAGCGACTCGTCGGGCGGCGCCGGCATCCAGGCGGATCTCAAGACCATGCTCGCCAACGGGGTGTTCGGCATGAGCGCCATCACCTCACTCACCGCGCAGAACACCATCGGCGTCACGCAGGTGGAGGACGTCTGCCCCGACATGCTCGCCGCGCAGATCGATGCCGTCTTCGCCGACATCCCGCCGGTCGCCGTGAAGATCGGCATGACCTCGCAGGCGGGGCTCATCCGCGTCATCGCCGACCGTCTCTCCGCTCACGGAGCGCGCAACGTCGTGCTCGACCCGGTGATGGTCGCCACCAGCGGCGCCCGGCTCATCGACGAGCGGGCCGTCTCCGCGCTCGTCTCGCTGCTGTTCCCGCTGGCGGACGTCGTCACGCCGAACATCCCCGAGACGGAGACCCTCGCCGGGCTCCCCTTCGGCTCCATCACCTCTCGCGAGGACATGGAGAAGGCCGGGACGACGCTGGCCGAACGCCACGGCTGCGCGGTGCTCGTCAAGGGCGGGCACCGCGTCTCCGACGCCGACGACGTGCTCGTGCATCCCGACGGGCGCGCGACCTGGTTCCACGGCGAGCGCATCGACAACCCCAACACGCATGGCACCGGATGCACGCTGTCCAGCGCCATCGCCTCCCATCTCGCCCTCGGAGAAAACATGGAGGACGCCGTGCGCTCGGCCAAGCGGTATCTGTCCGGCGCTCTGGGGGCCGGGCTCGACCTCGGACGCGGGTCGGGCCCCATGGACCACGCCTGGGCATGGCGGTGACGCCGGCGGAGGCCGACGACGCGGATACGATGGGCTGGGACGCGACGGATCGCAGGAACGGGAAAACGACCGGGACCACGGAACCGGGACACCGTCGACGCGGGATTCCACGCGGGGTCATCCGGCCGATGGCAACAGCACCGTAGGATCCTCACCAGGCCACACGGCACGATGCATATCACAGGACGCATATCAGGAGGAAGAATGAGCGACATGAACGATACGGCAACGGACGGAACGACACAGACGACGACAGGCGCCGCCGTCCCCGACCGCAACGCGGAACGGCAGGAGGTGCCGATCGACCCGGCGACGGGACGGCCGTACATCAACACCGTGGCGGCGGTGGCCATCGCCCCCAGCGGCGTGGGGTCGGAGCTCAGCGGATACGTCGCGCAGGCGGTGGGCGTGATCCGCGACTCGGGACTGCCCAACGAGACGAACGCCATGTTCACGAACATCGAAGGCGACCTGGACGCGGTGCTCAAAGTCGTGCGCGACGCGACGATGAAACTCGCCGGACAGGGCTATCGCACGGGCGTCACCCTCAAGCTCGACATCCGCCCCGGCTTCTCCGGTCAGCTCACCGAGAAGGCCGCGCTCATCGACCATCTGCTCGATGACGGGGCGGACTCCCGACACTGAAAGAATCTCACGGTTTCGCAAGGCCCTGTGATGAATATCCCATCCCATCGCAGGGCCTTGCCGTCGACGACGGACCCGAGCATTCCCTCTCCTATGCATCAGGAACTTCCATAATCATGCACTAGGAAGTTCCATAATCATGCATGAGCGGCTTCCACAATCAGGCATCAGCATCCCCGCTGCGTGGCAGGAACGTCATAACCCGTGGATTGATATCCCTTCACGGCAGGCAGCTGGCAATGAATGGCGTTATGAACGAACCGCACCATCAAGGACGGGGTTCACCCGGTAGAAACGACGGATCGCGTCCTTGGATATGACCCCGCTCCCTCGATCCGACAGGGACAGACCCTTCCTCATGTCTCTCCAGGGGTCCTCTCTGTGGGTACGCTCGCTCAGCTCGTTGCCGCTGCATGATGACAGGCGATCACACACGCGATCGACGACGGATGCGTCCGCAGATGAAAGACCGTGCACGGAATCCCCTTCGAGATCCGTGGCTGCGACGATGAATCTTCCCCTATGCCTCAGGAAGAGGTCATAGCAGACGGGTCCACCTCTCCATGCCTGAAAATCCTCATCGAAAAGCGGCGTCCCCCGATGCGACAGGGCCTCAGCCTGGGAATAATAGGCAAGCTTCTGCAGCTTCATGGTGGTCATTGACCCATAGCGCCGAAGAATGTGCGCCGCAACATCCACGATCGTCGTCATGCTCCCCACCCCCTGACGCTGAAAGCAGCAGAACCGGACACGAATCGATTCTGGCACGCTGCAGAGACCACGATTCTAGGCCATACCATTCACGAATGCAATACAATCCTGCCATGGAATCCATAATCAGCCGACGCAAAGCGACTCGAGCAGGAGTTCTGCTTTCCCACACCGCATCCGAGCTCTTGGACGACTATCGTCATGCACTCGCGGTCGCGGAGCAATGGAGAATGCAGCACGTCGAACCGACGCGACGATGCTTTCGGCCCGTGCTCTCCTGCTCACATCGTTTTCCGGGCTCCGTAGCCACCTACCGCATGAAGCGAATGGCCTCAATCAGAGCAAAGCTCACAAGAGCAAGCTCCAGCTTCGAGCTAGGCGCGTTGGACGACATAGGAGGATGTCGTCTTATCGTCCAGGACATCGCCGAAGTCAACGAAGCGGTCTTGATGCTGAAGGCCGGACTCGAGCTGAAGAACCTGGGAAAAGGGGAAAAGGACTACATCCTCCGTCCGCGTTCCAATGGATATCGCTCGCATCACCTCATCGCATCGATTCCGTCAAATGGCATCACCTATCGCGTGGAGATACAGATCCGAACCCGACTTGAGCATTGCTGGGCAACCACCGTCGAAACGGCCGGGGAAATCTACGGCATCGACTATAAGAATCCCGATACCGCAATCCATCCATCAGTACAGGACCGTCATCGGCTGGCTTTCTTTGAAGCTGTGTCCGATCTTTTCGCCCTCGAGGAGAACGTCCCGCTGCCCAAGGCTGATTCCAGTCATCTTCCTAGCCCGAATCCAATCGAACGAATAAGGGACAACCCGATGACGGAAACGATCATCGCCGACCTCAGCAAGGTCTGCGATGGCGTCTATTCCGTATCCCCCCGCACATCGACGGACGATACATTGTTTCTTCTCAAGTTTTCAGCCGACGAGCAGTTTCTCGACATGGAGACCTTCAGTGATGACGAGCTTGATTCTGCCCTTGACAGTTATGAGGCCTGCGAGAAGGCAATCGACGATGAACCCTTCAGCAAGCGCGACGCAAATCACACGAAACAATCCTCGGAATCCTCCAGACACTTCAGCAACGTCGTCCTGGTGCACGCCACTTCCCTTGAACAGCTCAGAACCGCATATCCAAACTATTCGGCGAACGTCCGGCAGTTCCTCGACGAACTGAAGAAATTGGGAATCACGCCTTGACGCCGCCGAAGCGCCGGTCGCGGTGCACGTAGTGGTCGATGGAGCGCCACAGCACGTCGCGCCCGCAGTCGGGGAACAGCTCGGGGACGAAGTCGAGCTCCGCGTAGGCCGCCTCCCACGGCAGGAAGTTCGACGTGCGCTGCTCCCCCGACGTGCGGATGACGAGGTCGACGTCGGGGATGTCCGGATTGTAGAGATGCTGGGCGATCATCTTCTCCGTCACGCGGTCGCCGCTGATCCTGCCGTCGCGCACCTCGCGGGCGATCGCCGCCGCAGCGTCCGCAATTTCCGCGCGGCCGCCGTAGTTGATGCAGAAGACGACGTCGATGACCTTGTTGTTCTTCGTGCGCTCCATCGCCATCTCCAGCTCGTCGATGACGGAACGCCACAGACGCGGGCGCCGACCCGACCAGCGCACGCGCACGCCCCAGTCGTCCATCTGCGCCACGCGGCGGTGGATGATGTCGCGCGAGAATCCCATGAGGAAGCGCACCTCCTGCGGCGAGCGCTTCCAGTTCTCCGTGGAGAAGGTGTACAGGCTCAGATACCGCACGCCCGCCTCGATGGCGCCGGCGATGGTGTCGAACACCACGGGCTCGGCGGCCTGATGCCCGTCCGTGCGCACCAGCCCGCGCTTCTTCGCCCAGCGGCCGTTGCCGTCCATGATGACGCCCACGTGGCGCGGAACCCTGCCCTTGGGGAACTCGGGGATGCGGGACGGATCGGAGAAGGGCGCCGCCGGGACGCTCAGCGACGTGTAGTCGACCTTATCGAAAGCCATGCTCACGAATCTACCCATCGCAGCGAACGAATGGGCCGCTCCAGGTAGTACGTGCTCCATTCCTCGACAAGACGGGCCGAATCACGCATG
>CALEGL010000113.1 GCA_937876495.1 uncultured Bifidobacterium sp. | reverse complement strand
CCCAGCACCTCGTCGACGATCCCGTACTCCTTGGCGGCGTCCGCCGTGAGGATGGTGTCGACCTCGATGTCCTTGCGGATCTTCTCGACGTCCTGGCCGGTATGCTTGGCCAGGGTGCTCTCCAGCCATTCGCGCAGACGGAGCATCTCCTTGGCCTGGATCTCGATCTCCGTGGCCTTGCCGAAGTCCTGGCCCATCGCGGGCTGGTGGATGAGCACCCGGGCGTTCGGCAGGATGAGCCTCTTGCCCTTCGTGCCCGCGGCCAGCAGCACGGCCGCCGCGGAGGCGGCCTGACCCAGGCATACGGTCTGCACGTCGGGCTTGATGTACTGCATGGTGTCGTAGATGGCCGTCATGGCGGTCATGGAGCCGCCGGGCGAGTTGATGTACATCATGACGTCACGATCCGGGTCCTGGCTCTCCAGGACGAGCAGCTGCGCCATGATGTCGTCCGCCGAGGTGTCGTCCACCTGGACGCCCATGAAGATGATGCGGTCCTCGAACAGCTTGGTGTACGGATCCTGCGTCTTCATGCCGTACGGCGTGCGCTCCGAGAACTGGGGCACCACGTAGCGGCTTTCCGCGCGCAGACCGCCGATGCCGACGGGTCCCGCCAGACGCCGCGCGCTGGCGACGAACTTCGCTTCCTCGCTGGCCATGCTCACTCCCCCTGCTTCCGTGCGCTCATCGTGCCCGGTGTGGTCACGATCCTGTCGACGAACCCATAGTCGAGCGCCTGCTGCGCCGTGAACCAGTGGTCGTACTCGTTGTCGCGGTAGATCTCCTCCACCGTGTGGCCGGTCTGCTGCGCGGTGAGCTCGGACAGGGTCTTCTTCATGTCCATGATGAGCTCGGCGTTGATGCGCACGTCCGTCGCGGTGCCGCCGACGCCGCCCGAGGGCTGATGCATGAGCACGCGGGCGTGCGAGGTGATGAAGCGCTTGCCGGGCGTGCCGGAGGTCAGCAGGAACTGGCCCATGGATGCGGCCATGCCCACGGCGACCGTCGCGACGTCGGGCTCGATGAGCTGCATCGTGTCGTAGATGGCCATGCCCGCGGTGATGGAGCCGCCGGGCGAATTGATGTACAGCCAGATGTCCTTCTTCGGGTCCTCCGCTGCCAGCATGAGCATCTGCGCGCAGATGACGTTGGCGTTGTCGTCCTTCACCTCGGACCCGAGCCAGATGATCCGCTCCTTGAGCAGCCTGGTGAAGATGGGGTCCGTCGCGGTCGGCGTCTCGCCCTCAGCCATTGAAGGCAGCGCCGCCAGGGACGGGGATGTCAGAGAATCTGCCACCATGTCTCCTTATCGATTGTGTGTCCTTGTGAACCTTACCGCCCGGAAGGGACCTGCGGGGCGGCTTTGCGCTCCCTGCGCAACCACGCGGACTCGATCCTGTGCGAGGCGAGGAAGGACACGGCCACCGCAAGACCCACGGGCACGACCAGTGACATCGGGGCGTCGACGAGCTCCAGCACCAGACACATGGCCATCAGCGGGGCCTGCTGCGAGGCGGCGAGCAGAGCCGCTCCACCCATCACCGCGCAGGCGGCCATCGAGTCGCCGGGCACGAGAAGCGTCCATCCGCATCCCAGCAGCGTTCCCAGGGACACCCCCAGCGCGATGCCTGGCTGCAGCACGCCGCCCGATGCCCCCGACCGCAGGGTCATCAGAGTGACCAGCGCCTTGGCGAGGAAGGTCACGGCGGCGACCGCCGCCACGGATCCCACGGATTGCGAGGAGGAGAGCATCGACATGGCCAGCTGCGCGGATGCGCGGCCATTGCCCATCACCTGCGGCACCTTGATGGCCACCAGACCCGTGACGAGCGCCGCGGCGGGCATCATCCACAGAATGCCGGCCCCTCGGGGACGCCGGGATGTGGCGCGGCGCGAGGCGATGCGGAAGGCCGCTCCCGCCACGCCGAACACCGCTCCGGCAAGCAGAGCGAACAGCATGAGGGTGGGCGTGAACGTCGGGGACAGCCCGGAGATGTCGTAGAAGACGCGATGCCCCTTGATCAGAGCGGCGACGAAGGCCGCCACCGCCGAAGCCCCCAGCGCCATGGCGGCGGTGACCGCCGAGGCGTCCGTCAGGAGGATCTCCGTGGCGAAGAACAGGCCGGCGAAGGGGGCGTCGTACACGCCGGCGAGCCCGGCCGCCGCCGCGATGGCGACGATCGTGCGCCGACGCTTCGGATCGTCGACGCGCAGCAGGCCACGGACGCGCTGTCGCACCACCCCGCCAAGCTCGCGAGGGGCGGACTCACGCGCTACGGAGGGTC
>CALEGL010000112.1 GCA_937876495.1 uncultured Bifidobacterium sp. | reverse complement strand
CGAGTATAGCTAAGTCTCTAGCAGCAAGCGGCGCGTCCAGCGCAGATAGATGTGTCGTAGGTCGGGCAGCGACAACGCTCAACACCGCCGTCTGCGTAGGCAGAGGAAGATGGGTGTAGGGGGCGGGCCAGAGCCAGGGTCTCGGCGACGACGCCGACCGCCCAGGGGAACGCCGCCATGCCCACGTAGCCGGCGAAACTGACGCCCGACAGGCCGAAGGCGAGAAGATTCGTGAGATTGGACACCGGAAGCAGCAGCGAGCCCGAATTGGCCATATGCACGGTGGCATGAAGATACGGGTCGACGGGACGGTTCCGGGCCGCCGCCGCATGGAAGACGACGGGCGTGAGCATCAGCACCGTGGCGTCGAGGCCCAGCATCGTCGTGGTGGCCACCGAGACGGCGACGACCACGAGCAGCATGCCGTACGCCGTCGCGGATCCTCCACGCGCCGGAAGGTCCCCGAGGAAGACGAACATCCCCTCACGGGCGCACAGATCGGCCAGGACCATGGAGGCGGCGAGGAACAGCACGGTGGGCAGAAGCGTCCGGACGGAGGACAGCGCCTGGGACACGCCCACGGTCAGCGTCACCGTCAGAATGACGAGGCAGAGGACGCATGCGGCCGCGCGCAGTCGCGGGGATGAGCGGAGAACCAAGACGAGCACGAGCGTCAGGGTGCACGCGACGGCCACCGTCTGGCCGACCAGCACGGACATGCATCCCATCCTGCCTCGCACCGTCGTCATCGAGGCCCCGGATGGCCGACGAACCACCATCGACGGACAGCCCCGGACCCGTCATCGGCACCGCGGCGACCAGGGTCACGACCGTCTCGTTGTCGGTTCGGTGATGGCCGGCACGACGAGAACCGAACCGGCCGCGCACGCCAGCATTCGACCTGGGCGGCCCCGTCCGTCCCTCCCCTCCCTATACTGCAAGCACGGCACGCCGGGAGAGGGATGCTCCGTCCTCCCGACGCCCATGTCCGCCTCGGGACCGCGGCGGACGTCCAGGATGCTTCGGAAAGGAACGGCGCGCATGGCCGATGGGACGAGGGGAACGCGGACGACGAAGACACGGTCGACGGACCAGACGGAGTTCCTCAGGCATCTCTTCGTCCCCATCTACATGCCGGCCATTCTCTTCGCCACCGGCGAAGGCGCCCTCATCCCCGTCGTCCCGCTCACCGCGAAGGCCCTGGGATCGGGGCTCGCGGGCGCCGGCCTCATCTCCGGTCTGCTGATGATCGGCGTGGTCATAGGCGACATCCCCAGCGGATTCGCCGTGGCCCGGTGGGGCGAGACCTTCGCCATGCGTCTGGCCGCCGTCGTCGCCGCCGTCTCGGCCGTTGCCTGCTGGATGGCCCCGAATCTGGGGGTTCTCGCCGCCGGCGTCCTGCTCATCGGCATCGCCTCGGCGACGTTCAACCTCGCGCGGCATTCCTTCCTCACGGCGTGGACCCCCTGGTGGTACCGAGCCCGCGCCATGTCGCTTCTCGGGGGGACGACGAGGATCGGCTACTTCGTGGGACCGTTCATCGCCTCCACGGTGATTGCGCTGTCCGGGTCCCGCAGCGTGTACTGGGTCCATGTGGGCGCCTGCATCGCCGTCCTCGTCCTGCTGCAGGTCACCCCCGATCCGGAGAAGGCTCTGGCCGCCAACCTCGCCGCCGCCCGCGCCGACCACGGCCTGGGACCCCGTGACGACACCCCCCCGCGGCCCGCGCAGACACCGGCCGCAGGCTCCGACGTGACGGCGAAGCAAGGGACGGCGAAGCGTCATCGGCTTCCGGTGCTCACGTACTTCCGGATCCTCATCCGCCTAGGGACCGCCGCCGGAATACTCCAGATGCTGCGCGCCTCCCGCCAGGTGATCCTTCCGCTGTGGGGCGTCCAGCTCGACATCCCCGAATCCCGGATCGCGCTCATCATGGGCATCGCCGGCGCCGTCGACCTGTCGCTGTTCTACACCTCGGGGCAGGTCATGGACCGTTTCGGCAGACGCTGGGTCGCCGTCCCCGTCCTCGTCGGTCTCAGCGCCGCACACCTGCTTCTGCCTCTGGCGGGGATGGAATGGTCCTATGTGGCGGTGGCTGTCCTCATGTCCCTCGCCAACGGCATGGGAAGCGGCATCGTCATGACGCTGGGCTCGGACCTCGCATCGCGCTACGCGGCCTCGGACACCCCCGGCTTCCTCGGCGGTTGGAGGACCTTCACCGACACGGGCTCCGCGCTGGGCCCGCTGGCCATATCCGGGATGACCGCTCTGACGGGACTGTGGTCCGCAGCCGTCCTTATGGGCGCGTGCGGACTCGTCGGAGCCTTCCTCATGCTGCGGTTCATCCCGAGGCTCGTGGGGAGGTAGCCGCTGCCTCGCCGCAGTGAATGAACGGCATGCGCATCAGCTCCAACGCGAAGAAGACGACCGCATAGAGGAACATCCATCGATACTCGCCCGTCCACTGCTCGATGGCGCCGCCGGCGTAGAAGACCAGCTTCCCGTCGGCGTCATGGCCGATCCTTCGCCTGCGCGAAAGGGCATGCGAGTCCCCGGATCCCGGCGCACTCCCCGGAGGCCCCTCCCGGACGACCCATGAGACGACCCGAAAAAGCCCCTGAAAGGGTCTGGAACCCGCTCCACGGAATCATGCGGAGGACGGCGAAACGCCTGGAATGCCAACGAAAAAGGCCACTCCCGAAGGAGTGGCCTCAGCCTACCTGTGGAGCTAGGGGGATTCGAACCCCCGACCCCCTCCATGCCATGGAGATGCGCTACCAGCTGCGCCATAGCCCCGTAT